>NZ_JBFUGA010000024.1:0-61540 GCF_056403155.1 Methylobacterium sp. P3_A11 | reverse complement strand
GGATGTAGGGGTCCTCAAGCTCGGCGACCATCTTCTCCGCGTTCGTGATGAAGTACGGGGACAGGTAGCCGCGGTCGAACTGCATGCCCTCGACGACGTCGAGTTCGGTCTCGGCCGTCTTGGCCTCCTCGACCGTGATCACGCCCTCGTTGCCCACCTTCTGCATGGCGTGGGCGATCATCTCGCCGATCTCCTTGTCGCCATTGGCGGAGATCGTGCCGACCTGAGCGACCTCGTCGGAGGTCGAGACCTTCTTGGCACGGGCGATGATGTCCTTCACGGCGGCCTGGGTGGCGAGGTCGATGCCGCGCTTCAGGTCCATCGGGTTGATGCCGGCGGCGACGTACTTGGCGCCCTCGCGGACGATGGCCTGGGCCAGCACGGTCGCGGTGGTGGTGCCGTCACCCGCGATGTCGTTGGTCTTCGAGGCCACTTCGCGCACCATCTGGGCGCCCATGTTCTCGAACTTGTCGGCGAGCTCGATCTCCTTGGCGACGGTGACGCCGTCCTTGGTGATGCGCGGGGCGCCGAAGCTCTTCTCGATCACGACGTTGCGACCCTTCGGGCCGAGCGTCACCTTCACCGCATCCGCGAGGATGTCGACGCCGCGCAGCATCTTATCGCGGGCGTCGGCGGAGAAACGAACGTCTTTCGCTGCCATGGTTTGCCTCTTGTCTGGTTGGGTTCGACCCCAAGACCCCGCGGGGCCTCAAAGGGTGGAGACGGGCGATCCGATCAGAGGGCGACGACGCCCATGATGTCGGATTCCTTCATGATCAGGAGGTCCTGACCGTCGATCTTGACCTCGGTGCCGGACCACTTGCCGAACAGGACGCGGTCACCGGCCTTCACGTCGAGCGCGTTGACGCGGCCGGACTCGTCGCGGGCGCCGGGACCGACGGCGATGACCTCGCCCTCCTGCGGCTTTTCCTTGGCGGTGTCCGGGATGATGATGCCGCCCTTGGTCTTCTCTTCGCCTTCGATGCGACGGACGACCACGCGGTCGTGCAGCGGACGGAACTTCATGAGCTGCCCTCTTGCTTCAGGTCTGGAGTTGGCGTTGATGCGGCCGGCGGGACCGCTTGCGAACTCGACTGTTAGCACTCTGTCTCGGCGAGTGCCAAAGACGTCGGCGAGATAGGCTCGCCACGCTTGGGTGTCAAGGCTGTCGCACCCTCGCGCGACGGCTTGATGACCTGCCCTTACCCTTTTCCCCGGCGGATGACGTGACCCCATGCTGAGCCTGCACGGACCCGAGGGCTCGCTGGCGCCGGATCTCGGCGGGGCCATCCCGGCGGACGCCGTCTGGCTCGATCTCAAGGATCCGAGTTCCGAGGAGGCGGCCGCCGTCGAGGCAGCCACGGGCCTGCGCATTCCCTCCCGGGAGGCACTGGCAGAGGTTGAAACCTCCAGTCGCCTGCGCCGAGTGAAGGCCGGTCTCTCGGTGTCGACCCCGATGATCACCTTCGAGCGCAGCGACTCGCAGTTGAAGCCCCTGGGCTTCCTGCTGTCGAAGGACCGGCTGGTGACCGTGCGCTTTCACGATCTGCGCGCATTCGACTCGGCCGGGAAGCGGATCGCCGATGGCGACGGCAGCGTCACCCCGAGCGAGGTCTTCCTGGTGATCCTGGAAGAGCTCGTGGACAGCCTCGCCGATGCCCTGGAGGATATGGGATCGGACCTCGACAGCCTGTCGACGCGGATCTTCGACTTCGATGTTCGCGGCGCCGAGCGGCGGCGCCTGGAGAGCCCGCCGCCCCGGCGCCGGGACCTCGCCCTGCGTCGGATCCTGCGGGGGATCAGCAACCGCGGAAAGGTCCTGGGAAAGATCCGCGCCAGCCTGCTGGGACTCGAGCGGATCATCCCGTTCGTGGCGGCGGCATGCGACGGCATCGGCCTGCCGGACGATACCCGGTTCGAGACCATCAAGCGGGACATCGAATCGCTCGACGAGTTCGAGACGCGCCTCGCGGAGAACGTTCAATTCCTCCTCGACGCGGCCCTGGGGCTCATCACCATCGAGCRGAACAACGTCTTCCGCGTGCTCACCGTCGTCTCGGTCGTCGGCGTTCCGCCGACGTTGATCGCCTCGATCTACGGCATGAATTTCAAGCACATGCCGGAGCTGGACTGGACCCTCGGATACCCCTACGCCCTCGGCCTGATCCTCTTCAGCGCCGTAGCGCCGATGATCTATTTTCGTATTCGCGGATGGTTCTGACCTTTTCGCATTTAATATAGTCTTCTAGTCCAATCATTGCGCATTCCGATCGTATCGCCGCCCGAGAAATCGATGTCTTTTATCCGTCCGGCGAGAAAGGCAAGGTCTCGCGCACTACCTAGCCGGGCACGACTGATCTGTCACTCCAACGAAATCGTTCATTAAGGATGTCCGCGCTATCAGGGCCGCCGAGAAACGCGAGCCTAGCCATGTTCAACCGCAGCACCTTCAACGAAGCCCAGGCCAAGATCGATGCCCTCGATCGCTCGCTCGCGATCATCGAATTCTCCATGGACGGAAACGTCCTGCACGCGAACCAGAATTTTCTGGCGCTGATGAAATACAGTCTCGCCGACATCAAGGATCGGCACCATCGCGTCTTCGTCGACAAGCACTTTGCCGAGACGGCGGATTATGCGGCGTTCTGGGACACGCTGAAGAAGGGTGAATACGTTACCGGCGAGTTCCTGCGTCTCGACAAGGACGGCGCCTCGGTGTGGCTGGAGGCAACCTACAACCCCGTCCTCGACGCCCGCGGTCGGCCCGTGAAGGTCGTCAAGTTCGCGTCGGACATTTCCGCGAAGAAGAAGGAGGTCAACCGGCTCCTGACGATGATCGACAACGTCCCGGTCGCGGTGATGACCGCGGACCTGACGAACGATTTCAAGATCGACTACATGAACGCCACGTCGCGCCGGACCCTCGGGACGATCGAGCAGCACCTGCCCGTGACGGTCGACGAGATGATGGGCTGCTCCTTCGACGTCTTCCACAAGAACCCGCATCATCAGCGGACCATGCTGGCGGATGCGAGCCGGCTGCCCCATACCACCAAGATCAAGGTCGGGCCGGAGACCCTTAATCTCCGGGTCACGGCCGTGAACGACGAGACGGGCCGGTACATCGGCCCGATGCTGACCTGGGCGGTGGTCACCGCACAGGTGAACATGGAGACCGACGTCAAGCGGGTCGTCGAGGCCGTGGGTTCCGCGATCCAGGAGATGCAGAACTCGGCCCAGGGGCTGATGCAATCGGCCGAAGCCGCGCGGGACAAGGCCTCCTCGGTCGCGGCCAGCTCCGAGCAGATGAACGGTGCGATCCAGGAGATCTCCGGTCAGGTCGGACGGGTCTCGGAGCGCGCGCAGCAGATCGCCGTCCAGGCCGGAACCACCGACGCGACGATGCGCCAGCTCGCCGAGAACGCCCGCAAGGTCGACGCGGTGGTCGGCATGATCAAGTCGATCGCCGACCAGACCAACCTCCTGGCCCTGAACGCCACCATCGAGGCGGCCCGGGCCGGCGCCGCCGGTCGCGGCTTCGCGGTGGTGGCGAGCGAGGTGAAGGCGCTCGCCGAACAGACCGCCAAGGCGACCGGCGAGATCACCCAGCAGGTGTCGGCGATCCAGAGCGCCACGGGCGAGGCGGTCGGCGCCATCGAGATGATCACCGCGGCGGTGGGGGAACTCTCCAAGCTGACCCTGTCCATGGCGGGCGCCGTCGAGGAGCAGGCGGTCTCGACCCATGAGATGGCGGGCAATATCGGCGGCGTGTCCGAGGCCGCCAGTGCCACCGGTCAGTTCGCCCAGGCGGTCCAGGGCATCGCCGAGAGCCTCGCCGGCCATTCGGCCGGGCTTTCGGAGAGCGTGACCCGGTTCATGAAGACGGCCTGATCGGGCATGGGCCGCCCGCGATCCGCGGCACCGCACTGACAGAGCCGTTCAGGCGGGCGCCGCGTACCGCGTCCGCTGTGTGCGCGGATCGCGCGCGGTCACGGCGAGGCGACCGGCCTCCTCCAGGCCGGAGACGGCCCGCAGCACCAGGGCGTGTTCCACACCGAAGGTGCGGGCGAAGGCGCGGCTGTCGCCGGGCAGGCCCAGCTCAAGGGCCGCCAGGAGGCCGGCCGCCAACGGGTCGAGGGCGGGATCGGCAGCCGTGATCCGGTCGAGGGCGGCGACGAACGCCGCCTCGTCGGGCGCCCCACTCACGCCGCCGCGCGCGCCTGCAGCGTCACTAGCACCGACTTGGAGGTCGGCGTGTCGCTCTTCTCACCGAAGGTCGAGAGCGGCACCAGGACGTTGAGTTCCGGGTAGTAGCCCGCGAGCGAACCCCGCGGCATGTCGAAGGGTACCAAGCGGAAGTCCTCGGCCCGCCGAGGGGTGCCGTCCGCGTGGAGGCCGACGATGTCGACGCGCTCCCCGAGCCGGTCGCGGATCTCCGCGAGGTCGTCCGGATGGGCGAAGACCACCCGGCGCTCGCCGTACACACCCCGGTAGCGGTCATCCAGGCCGTAGATCGTCGTGTTGTACTGATCGTGGCTCCGGAAGGTCTGGAGCACGAACGTGTCCGGCGCCTTCTGCGCGGCCTGGTGTTCGGTCTCGGCCGGCAGCGCCTCCGCCGAGAAATTGGCGCGGCCCGTTCCGGTCTCGAACACACGCTCGGCGGCGAGGTTGCGCAGCATGAAGCCACGCGGCTTGCGCACCCGGGTGTTGTAGCCGGTGAAGCCCGGGATCGTGGCGGCGATCGCCTCGCGGATCCGGTCGTAATCGGCGGCGAAGCCGGCCCAGTCGATGGCGGCCGAGCCGACCGTCGCCTGCGCCATCCCGGCGATGATGGCGATCTCGGAGCGCAGCTCTGCCGAGGCCGGCTTGTTGATGCCGCCCGACCCGTGGACCATGCTCATCGAGTCCTCGACGGTCACGATCTGGACCTTGCCCTCGGCGTTCCGGTCGATCTCGGTGCGGCCCAGGCAGGGCAGCAGGTAGCCGACCGCGCCGGGCACCAGGTGGGCGTGGTTGAGCTTCGTGGCGATGTGCACGGTGAGCCGGCACGAGGCCAGCGCCCGCGCGACGACCGGCGTGTCGGGCGTCGCGCGCAGGAAGTTGCCTCCGAGCCCGATGAAGGCCTTGGACGTGCCGTCGCGCATGGCGCGGATCGCCGCGAGCACGTTGTGGCCGTGCCGGCGCGGCATGGCGAGGCCGAAATGCTGCTCCAGGGCATCCAGGAAGGCGGCGGCGGGGCGCTCGTTGATGCCGACCGTGCGATCGCCCTGCACGTTGGAATGGCCGCGGACCGGGCAAAGGCCCGCGCCGGGCCGACCGATATGGCCCCGCAGGAACAGGAGGTTGGCGATCTCCCGGATCGTCGCCACGGAGTGGCGGTGCTGGGTTACGCCCATGGCCCAGGTGGCGATGACGCGCTGCGCCCCGAGATAGACGTCCGCCATGGCGGCGATTTCGTCCATCGTGAGGCCGGACTGGTCGAGGATCGCCTCCCAGGAGGTCGCCTCGACGGCCGTCCGGTAGGCCTCGAGCCCGTCGGTATGGTGCTCCAGGAAGGCGCGGTCGAGGAGCGAGGGGCGGCCGGCCGCCAACGCCTCGGCGTCGCGAGCGAACACGATCTTGGCGATGCCGCGGAAGGCCGCCATGTCGCCGCCGGAGCGCGGCTGGAGGTAATGACTCGCGATGGGGCGGCTCGCCCCGCGCAGCATCTCGACGGTGTTCTGCGGGTCGGCGAACCGCTCCAGGCCGCGCTCGCGCACAGGGTTCAGCACGACGACCTGCGTCCCGCGCTCGGCCGCCCGACGCAGGTCGCCGAGCATGCGCGGATGGTTGGTCCCGGGATTCTGGCCGACGCAGAAGATCGCGTCCGCCTTCTCGAAATCCTCCAGCAGGACCGTGCCCTTGCCGATGCCGATCGCGTCGATCAGCGCGACGCCGCTGGCCTCGTGGCACATGTTCGAGCAGTCGGGGAAATTGTTGGTCCCGTAGGCCCGCGCGAAGAGCTGGTAGATATAGGCCGCCTCGTTCGAGGCGCGGCCCGAGGTGTAGAACTCCGCCTGATCCGGATGGTCGAGGCCGCGGAGCGTCGCGCCGATCTCCGCGAAGGCCACGTCCCAGCTCACCGGCAGGTAGCGGTCGCTCGCTGCGTCGTAGCGCATCGGATGCGTGAGGCGGCCCTGCCCCTCGAGGGCGTAGTCGCTCCAGCCCCGCAGCTCGGTCAGCGTGTGCTTGGCGAAGAAGGACGGCTTCGTGCGCTTGTCGGTGGCCTCCCAGGAGACTGCCTTCACGCCGTTTTCGCAGAACTCGAAGGACGAGCCGTGCTCCGGGTCGCCCCAGGCGCAGCCGGGGCAGTCGAACCCGTCGGGCTGGTTGGCCTTCAGCAGCGCGCGGGCGCCGGTGAGGGGCGCGCGGCTGCCGAGCAGGTGCTTGCCGCAGCTCTTCAGAGCGCCCCAGCCGCCGGCGGCGGATGAGCGCTTGGAAGACCCTTCAGACTGGGCCATGAACCGTCCTGGAATTGGTGGCGCGAAGGCTCTCGCAACCGCGAGATAAGCGTCTCCGCAGCACCCTCACAATGGCGTGTCCGCGCAGGCCCCTCATGCACGGGACACAGGCTAACCTCCCGCTCCGTAAAGCCTTTCCAAACCGTCAAGGCGCGGATCGGCGGCCTGGGCGCCGGCTTCGCCGACGGAGCGCCGCGCTCGCGGCGTTCGCGTGCGGCGAAGCGACCTCAGGCGCCGCCGGAGGGAGGGACGCGGCGCGGCGCGGCTCGATGGCTCCGCCTCGCTCGCATTCACCAAGGCGCCGAGGCGGTCGTCCTGATGTCGGGTCAGTCCCCGCGGGCGAGATCGGCGGCGCCACGTCCGACGGCCTGCCGGAGCGACGCGATCCCATCCCGCTTCATGCGCTCCAGGAGTCCCGCCTTGATGCGCCCGACCAGCCCCGGGCCTTCGTAGACGAGGGCCGAGTAGAGTTGCACCAGGCTCGCCCCGGCTAGGATCTTGGTCCAGGCGGCCTCCGCCGAATCGACGCCGCCCACGCCGATTAGCGGCAGGTCGTCCCCGACGCGCAGGCGGGTCTGGGCCAGCATCCGGGTCGCCGGACCGAAGAGGGGGCGACCGGAGAGGCCGCCTGTTTCCCTGGCGAGCCCACGTTCGCGGAGGCTCGCCGGCCGTGCCACCGTGGTGTTGGACACGACCAGGGCCTGGACACCGCGCCGCCGGGCGGTGTCGCAGACCGCGTCGAGGGCATCGAGCGCCATGTCGGGGGCGATCTTCAGGAGGATCGCCGCCTTGGCGCCGGCCGCGTCGCGGGCCTCGATCGTCCGGGCGAGCAGCTCGTCGAGGAAGGCCTCGCCCTGGAGGTCGCGCAGGCCCGGCGTGTTGGGCGAGGATACGTTGACGGTGACGAAGTCCACCAGGGGCGCGAGCGCGGCCGTGCAGGCGGCGTAGTCGGCGAGGCGGTCGGTCGAGTCCTTGTTGGCGCCGATATTGACGCCGACGAGGCCCGGACGCCCCCTCCGGGCGCGCAGCCGGTCGGCCACCACCTCCAGCCCCTCGCTGTTGAGCCCGAAGCGGTTGATCACCGCCCGGTCGGCGGCGAGGCGGAACACCCGGGGCCGGGGATTGCCGGGCTGCGGCCGCGGAACGACCCCGCCGACCTCGACGAAGCCGAAGCCGAGACCGAGCAGCGCGTCCGGCACCCGCGCGCCCTTGTCGAAGCCGGCCGCGAGACCGACCGGGTTCGGGAAGCGGCGGCCGAGGAGGTCGACGGCGAGCCGCGGATCATCTGCCGGGGGAGCTGCCGGAGGCAGGAGGGCGAGGGCGTGCAGCGTCAGGTCGTGCGCGCGCTCCGCGTCCAGGCGGTGCAGCAGGGGCCGTACCAGGGGGAAGGCGGCTTCGATCATGCGGGCAGGATCCCGACCGGGAAGGCATGCTGTCCATCCGCCCCAAGCGGCATTTCGTCCACCGAGACCACCGCGGCGAGGGGGAGCGGTCCGTAGAGATGCGGGAACAGCGCGCCGCCCCGGGAGGGCTCGTAGCGCAGACTTTCCCCGAGGGCATCGGCCGCRACGGCGACGAGGAGCAGGTCGCCCTGTCCCGCGAAATGACGGGCCGCCGTCTCGGCAACCTGGGCAGCCGTGGAGAAGTGGATGAAGCCGTCCTGCCGGTCGATCGGCGCGCCGCTGAATGCGCCGGCGGTCTCGGCCTCGCGCCACAGGGCGCGCGGGCAGATCTTGTAGATGAGCGGCATCGAAGCTCCTCGGAACCGACGCGTCGATAGAGGGGCCGCGTGCCCGCGGCAACACCGATACGCCCCGAGGATTCGAGGAGCGATTGCATTCTGCCGCCCGTAGTTCTACTTTCCTACGAGTAGGCTGACCGTCATAGAGCCGTGTCCGGAGCGGGAGACCGTGTCCGGACTGCGCATCGTCAAGTATCGCCGCGCGTACCCGGCGGGTGTCGACCGCACCCGACGGCAAGACCGTCTGCATGCCTCCGAGGCAGCCGGATTCCGGCTGGTGAGACGGGGGCGCCTCCCCGCTCTGGGTGAGCTTCCGAGCCCGCTATGCTGTCGCACGAGCAGATCTGGAACGCCATCGACCGGCTCGCCGAACGGCACGGCTACTCGGCCTCCGGACTCGCCCGCAGGGCCGGCCTGGATGCGACCAGCTTCAACCGCTCGAAGCGCGTCGGCGCCGACGGTCGCAAGCGCTGGCCCTCTACGGAATCGGTGTCGAAGGTCCTGGCCGCGACCGGATCGAGCCTCGACGAGTTCCTGCGCCTGATCGAGGCCCGGGAGATCCCGGCCCGGACCATGGTCCCGCTGATCGGTCTCACCCAGGCCGGGGCCGGCCGCCTGTTCACCGACGAGGGTATGCCCACCGGCGGCGCCGGCTGGGAGGAAATCGAGTTCCCCGACCTCGGCGAGGAGCGGGCCTTCGCGCTGGAGATCCAGGGCGATTCCATGCTGCCGTTGTTCCGGGACGGGGACGTCCTGATCGTGTCGCCGACGGCGAGCGTGCGCAAGGGCGACCGTGTCGTGGTTCGCCTGCACGGCGGCGAGGTCCTGGCCAAGGAATTGAAGCGGCGTACGGCCCGGACCGTCGAGCTGGCCTCGCTGAACCCGGAGCACGAAGACCGGATCCTGAATCTCGGTGAGGTCGCCTGGATGGCCCGGGTCATGTGGGTGCGCCAGTAAGCCCGCGGACGAACTGGCCGGCTCGCTTGGCCCCCTCGCTTGGCCCCCTCGCTTGGCCGTGACGCGGTTCGTCGCTATCGCTCATCCGTCGCGGACCTTCCGCATCCGCTGAGTGCGAAAGCAGCATGGAGCAGCCCGGGACGGATCACAGCGCGGCCGAGGGCGGATCGCTCTCAGACGAGGCCCGCACGCTCCTCGACGCGCTGCCGACGCCGAGCCTCGTGCTCGACGCGCAGGGCCGCATCCTCCACGCCAATCCCGCCCTGGCACATCTCACCGGCTTCCCGGCGGAGGCACTCGTCGCGCGGGGCTTCGACCTGATCGTGGCGCCGCGCGCGACACCGCTCGATCCAACCCGGTCCGAAGGCCAAGATTTCCTGGCGGCGCGCGCCGACGGAACCAGCTTCTGGGGTGAACTGACGACGGCCCCCTTGCCCAACACCCAGTGCCGGATCGGCCAGATCCTGGATGTCACGCCGCGCCGCGAGGCCGAAGGCGCCCTGGCCCTGTCCCGCCAGCGCGAAGCGCTGGGGCTCCTGACCAACAGCGTGGCGCACGAGTTCAACAATTTCCTGCAGATCCTGATCGGCTACATCGACGGCCTGAAACGCCGCCTCGGCGACCGCCAGGAACCGTTCATCCAGCGGGCGATCGCGCGCTCGGCCGACGCCACCGAGCGGGCGGCGATCCTGACCCGGCACCTGTTGGCCTATTCCCGTCGCATCGCCCCCGACGTCCGGGCGGTCGACCTCGACGCGATCGTGGCGGATGTCGCCGCCCGCCTCGCCCCCGATCTGCCGGCGGGGATCCGGCTCACCGTCGCGGCCACGCCGGGCCTGCCCCGGGCGATCAGCAACCCGACCCAGATCGAATTCGCCCTGCGGCATCTCGTCGCCAATGCCTGCGAGGCCATGCCCTCGGGGGGGACCCTGACGCTGGCGACCTTCCGGATCGATCCCGGCGACCGCTCCCTGCAGCAGCCGAGCCAGGGCAGCGTCGGGATCGCCATCGGGGATACCGGGCAGGGCATGTCGCCGGAGATGCTCGCCCGGGCACTGGCGCCGTTCCAGACCAGCCACGAGGCCGGGCGCGGCGCAGGCCTCGCCATCGTGCATGGGCTGATGAAGCGCCAGAACGGCACCATCACCATCGACAGCCAGATCGGAACGGGGACCCAGGTGCGCCTCTCGTTCCCGGCGGCGCCGGAGCGCACGCTGCACTGAGCGGTAGAAAACGAGATTCCACGGTTGGTGGGCAGGACTAAAACCCGAGCCCGGCCGTTCCCATATCGTCACTGGCGCAATGCGCCCTCCGGTTCTCGTCCTCAGAGGCGTGTACATGTTTACTGAGTTTTCGCGTCGCCGGCGCGTGGCTGCCCTCCTGGCGCTGGCCGCGGCGCTGACCGTCGCGGCACCCGTCGCCGAAGCCCGTCCGGGCGGTGGTGGATCCTTCGGATCCCGCGGATCGCGCACCTACACGGCGCCGTCCGCGACGCCGACGGCCCCGGGCGGCGGCATGTCGATGCAGCGCTCGCAGACCGCGCCATCCCCCGGCATGGGCAGCCCCGGCATGCAGGCTCCGGCCGCGCCGGGCCGGCGCTTCGGCGGCGGCTTCTTTGCGGGCCTCCTGGGGGCAGGCCTGATCGGCGCGCTCCTCGGCGGCGGGTTCTTCGGGGGCCTCGGCGGTCTCGCGTCGATGATCGGCCTGCTGTTCCAGGTCGGGCTGGTCGTCCTCGTGGTGATGCTCGCGCTGCGGTTCTTCCGCCGCCGGAACGAGCCGGCTGGTGCCGGCGCCCCCTACGCCCGCTCGAACCTCGACGGGCCGCAGGGTCCGGGCGGCCCGATGGGCGGGGCTCCCGCCGGTCCTGCGGGCGGGACGTTCCGCGGCGGCCAGCGGCCCCCGCAGGCACGCCCGGTGCAGATCGGCCCGGCCGACTATCAGGCCTTCGAGCGTCTGCTCGGGGACATCCAGGACGCCTATTCCCACGAGGATCGGGTGACGCTGGGCAACCTGTCGACGCCCGAGATGGTCGCGTATTTCGACGAGGAGCTGCGCAACAACGCGGCCCGCGGGGTGGTGAACAAGATCTCCGACGTGAAGCTGCTTCAGGGCGACCTCGCGGAATCCTGGGGTGAGGATCGCACCGACTACGCCACCGTGGCGATGCGCTATGCCCTCAAGGACGTGATGGTCGAACGGGCCGGCGGCCGCGTCGTCTCCACGGATTCGTCCGAGGCGACCGAGCTCTGGACCTTCCTGCGGCAGCCCGGCCGCGGCTGGGTGCTGTCGGCGATCCAGCAGACGCGCTGACCGCCACCGCGTCCCGGCCTCCGCGCCGGGGCTTCCGAGACATCCTTCAGGCCGGCGCCGTCACAGCGGCGCCGGCTTTTCTGTGTGCGTCCCACAGGTTGGCGAGGGCGACGAAGCCCGCCACCGAGATCTCCTCCGCCCGCGCCGTCTCGGTCAGGCCCGCTTCGGCCAAGAGCGCCCCTGCATCCTGCGTCAGCACCTTGAGGCTCTGGCGCAGCATCTTGCGCCGCTGGCCGAACGCCGCCCGGGTGACGGCCTCCAGGGCACCAGCGCGGCAGGGCAGGGGCTTTGCCCGCGGCACCAGCCGGACCACGCTGGACGTCACCTTCGGCGGCGGGACGAAGGCCGAGGGGCTGACATCGAACAGAATCTCGGCCTCGCTGCGCCAGCCGCAGAGCACGCCGAGCCGGCCGTAATCGGCCCGCGTCTCCGGCCCGGCGACGATGCGATCGGCGACCTCGCGCTGGAACATCAGCACGGCCTGATCCCACCAGGGCGGCCAGGCCTCGCCGCCGAGCCAGCCGGTGAGCAGCGCCGTGCCGACATTGTAGGGCAGGTTGGCGACGATCCGCGCCTGCCCGGCGCCCACGAGTGGCCGCGGGTCGAAGGCGAGGGCATCGGCGTCGATGACCTCGAGGCGACCGGGATAGTGGGCGGCGATCTCGGCAAGGGCCGGCAGGGCGCGCGGGTCGCGCTCGATCGCCACGACGCGCGCCGCCCCCTCGGCCAGCAGCGCGCGGGTCAGGCCGCCCGGCCCGGGGCCGACCTCCACCACGGTCACGCCCGCCAGCGGTCCCGCCGCGCGGGCGATCCGGCCGGTGAGGTTGAGGTCGTACAGGAAGTTCTGGCCGAGGGCCTTCCTGGGCTCGAGGCCATGCCGGGCGACCACATCGCGCAGCGGCGGGAGCCCGTCGCCGGCACTCATGATGCGTGCGTCACAATTCGTCCTCGGGATCGAAATGTTGTGCGCCCACGGGCCGGGGCCGTCCGGCATACACGCTGAACGGAATGATCGCGGCCCCGTCCGCCGCGCCGGTCCGCGCCGCCTCGTGGGCGGCCAGCCGGTCGGCGAGGCGCAGGGCCGCCATGAGGCTGTCGGGCCGCGCGATGCCCTTGCCGGCGATGTCGAAGGCGGTGCCGTGGTCCGGCGAGGTCCGCACGAACGGCAAACCCAGGGTGACGTTGACGCCGTCGTCGAACGCGATGGTCTTGATCGGAATCAGGGCCTGATCGTGCGTGGGCGCCAAGGCGACGTCGTAGGTGGCGCGCGCGCGAGCATGGAACAGGGTATCGGCCGGCAGCGGCCCGCGAATATCGATGCCCTGCGCCCTGAGCCGCGCCACCGCGGGCGCGAGGACGTCCCGGTCCTCGTGGCCGATAGTCCCCGCCTCGCCCGCATGCGGGTTCAGGCCGGCCAGCACGAGGCGCGGCTCGGGGAGGCCGAACCGGTCCCGCAGGTCCCGGGCGACGATGAGAGCGGTCTCCTCGACGAGGTCCTGCGTCAGGAGACCGGGCACGTCCTTGAGCGGAACGTGGATCGTCACCGGCACCACCGAGAGGCCGGCGCTCCAGATCATCATGACGGGCCGGGGCGGYGTCCGGCCGGGCGGCGCCGAGAGGGCGGCCAGGAACTCGGTGTGGCCGGGATGCGCGAAACCCGCCCGGGTCAGCACGAACTTGGCGATCGGGTTGGTGACCACCGCCCGCGCGCGCCCGGCCTTCACGAACGCCACCGCCGCCGTGATCGACTCGATGATCGCGCCGGCATTGACGGAATCCGGGACACCGGGCTCGGCCGCGACGCGGGCGCCGCTGGGCAGCGGCACCACCGGGAGGGCGCGCGGGAAAACCTCGGCGGCGGTCTCGGGATCGACCTCCGCCACCGGGACGGCGCGGCCGAGGCGATGGGCGAGGCGCTCGATGAAGTCGGGATCCGCCACCAGGAAGAACGGCGGCAGCGGATCGGCGCCGCCCCGCCCGAGCCAGGCGCTGAGCGCCAGCTCCGGACCGATCCCGGCAGGGTCTCCGAGGGTGAGGGCGAGGGGCGGCATGGGGGGTCTATAGCGCCCGCGCGGGTCAGGCGCATCCCCGGTGGGGGGCGTTCGGAACGGCGATCGTGGAGTCCGCCGCCCGCTCGCCGGATCGACGGCGCCGCGCCGGAAGGCCGTCAGCGCACCGAGGCGATGCCGTCCGCCGTGATCGCGGTGCCGACGTTCTGGCGCAGGTCCGCCTCGCCCAGGGTCTTCAACTCGACGCGGAGCAGCACGGTCTGGTTGCGCTCGCGCACGCCGGTGGCGGTGGCGATCGGCGAGTTGATGTAGTTCAGCGAGACCGTCGTGCACTCGTCCTGGTAGCCGCCACCGAAGCTCGCACCCGACAGGTAGAAGCGTCCTGGGTTCTGGTAGACCGGTACCGTCCCGATCGGGTTGGCCAGGTACGAGGTTAGCGCGTCCTGATAGGTGTTGCGGACGTCGAGGTAGTGCGTGAGGTCGACGAGCAGCGAGCCCGAGATGAACCAGTTCGGCGTGATGTTGTAGGTCGCTGTGGCGGTGATGCCCTCGCGGTAGTGGCTGTAGCCGAGCAGCGGCTGCGCCTCATAGTAGGAGTAGAACGCCGACACGCTCAGGGGCAGGAACGGCGCGAACCGCGCCGTCGCTCCGGTCTCGAACCGCGACACGTGGAAGTCGGACTGGTTGAACCGGGCTCGGCTGATGAACGTGATATTCTGGTTCGGCGAGACCTGGAACCGTCCCACGAAGTCCGACCGCTGCGTCTCGAGCCCGGAATCGAGGCCGACATTGGCGATGTCGCCGCGGCGGAACGAGTTGACGCCGGCGAGTTGGATGGACTCGCCGAACAGCACGTTGGCGTACCAGCCCGACGGGGTCACGACCGAGTACTGGCCGCCGAGATTGGTGCGCACGCCACCCTCGACCCGGTCGTAGCCGGAGAATTTGTCCCACTCGAACAGGGAGGTGTCGTCGAACACGAGGCTCTGCGCGTCCTCGTTGGGCAGGCGGCCGATCCGCGTCTCCGAGGGGCGGGCGATGATCTGGCCGATCGGTTCCAGGGTGTGGACGCCGAGCGCGCCGAAGTTGGCGACGAACGGGTACCGATAGTCGAGGCCGATCGCCGGCATCACCCGGCCGGCGAAGCCCTGGTCGACATGGGCGACCTGGGGGACGAGGTCGTTCTGGTAGCCTGAGAAGCTCGTGCTGTTGAAGAACGCGTCGGTGCGCAGATACGCGAAGGGGGTGAACTTCTGGCCCATGTCGTCGATGAAGCTGCGCCGCCAGGACAGCTCCGCGGAGGCGCGGGTGTTGTTTCCGGCGAGCCCCTGGATCGCGCAGGTGCCGCGCTGGAACACCGTGCAGGTCTGGTAGAGCGGGAAGCTGACGCCGTTGACGCTCGGCGAGAACAGGTAGCTTGCGGTGCGCGGCAGCCCCTGGAACTGCGTGGTCTCCCGGTTCAGGCTGGTGATATTGGCCTGGAAGCGTACCTCGCCGCCGATCTCGGACGGACCGTTGACGCGCTTGTCGTAGTCGATGACCGGCGCGACGATCGGCTGCTGCTTCTGCCAGTCGAAGCTCGACAGTCCCTTGAAGTAGTAGCCCCGCGCCTCGAACCACGACCGGTCGCCCTGGCCGATTAGGTAGGCGGTCGAGGTCGCCTCCCGGAAATAGTCCGTGGTGATGTTCTGATTGCGGATCCGGTAATTGTCGAGGAACCACTTGTCGGTGACGCCGACGAGGTCCCAGCCCGTCCGCCAGCGGGGGTTGATGTAGAACCGGCCCTGGGACTCCACCGAGCCGCGGAAGTCGCGCTCGCCGGCACCCAGCGGGCTCGGCAGGAAGGCCGAGGGCGTCGTCTGCGAGATGCCCGACAGGCGGATGTTGTAGAAGCCGTTGTCGATCCGCTGCCGGAACTCGCCCTGCGCCAGCAGCCCCTGACGGCTGAGCAGGGTCGGCGTCAGTGTCAGGTCGTAATTCGGCGCGAGATTGATGAAGTACGGAAGCGACACGCCGTTGCCGAGTGCGGTCGTCGTGACGAAGCGCGGCGTCAGGAAGCCGGTCTTGCGCTTCACCGTCGGGTCCGGCGCCTCGAAATACGGCAGGTAGGCCACCGGGATGCCGGCGATCTCCAGCGTCGACGCGTCGAAATAGACCGTGTGGGTCTCGTTGTCGTGGATGATCTTCTTCGCCTTGATCTGCCAGAGCGGCGGCGTCTCGGGGTTGTCCTTGCACGGCTCGCAGGCGGTGTAGCTGCCGGATTCGAAGCTCGTCTGCTCGCCGTTCAGCCGCTCCGCGCGGGGGGCCGAGAAGCGGGTGCGGACGGTCTCAAACTTGCGCTGCACCGTCTGCTGGCCGCGGAAGGCGTCGACGAAGCCGGTCTTGAAGTCGTCGGTGAGCTCCATCCGCGCGCCGGTCACGACGCCGCCATCGGCCTCGGTCAGGCGGACATTGCCCTCGGCGAAGACCCGGCCGCTGTTCCGGTCGTAGCGGACGCGGTCGGCCTGCAGGGTCCGCGGACCGTAATGCAGCTCGGCATTGCCCCGTGCGGTCACGGTGCCGTGATCGTTGTCGTAGATCAGCTCGTCGGCCTCGACGAGGAGCTTGTCGCCGGGCTTGCCGGCCGTCACGGCGGGCAGCCCCTGCGCGTGCGCGGACAGGCCCCCCGCCAGCGGCGCGGCGAGCGCCAGCACGGCCAGGAAACCTACCTTCCGCAGGATGTCGGCGACCTTACGCAACGCGCGTCCCAACCCCTGTGACGTCTGCCGTCACCAACCTCAACACCCGTCCCCCGTCCCGCGCAGGATCGCGGAAGTCAGCCGTCTTCCTGGTACAGAAGCGTGAGCGTACCGAGAAGACTGCCTACCACGGCCGGGAACCAGGCCGCCACCGGTGCGGCGACGAGTCCGGACGCGCCGAGCCCCTCCATGACCTGTCGGATCACGTAGAGGGCGAAGCCGGCCGCGACGCCTCCGAGGACGAGTTTGCCGACCCCACCAAAGCGGAAGAACCGTAAGGAAACGGTTGCCGCCACGATCACCATGGCGACGAACAGGACCGGCCTCGCCCACAGGACATCGTACTGGAGACGGTACCGGGTGGCGTCCAAACCGGCCCGCTCGGTCCGCGCGATGGTTGTGGGAAGTTGCCAGAAAGGCACAGATTCCGGGGGGGTGAAGCGCTGCCGCACCTGCCCGGGATCGAGGTTCGAGGCGATCAGGTAGGTGTCGAACGACTCAGGCGGGGCGTCCGGTGTGAGAACGCGCACATCGGAGAGTTCCCAATAGCCGTCGTGGAGCGCGGCGCGGGCGGCGACCAGCTGCTCGGCGAACTTGCCGGCCGCGTCGAAGGTGAAGACCGAGACGCCCGCAAGGGTGGTGGTGCCCTCGATGGCGGTCTCGGCGCGCAGGATCGCCTCGCCGTCGAGGCCCTTCTGGCGGATCCAAAGGTCCTTGCCCGAGCCGGCCTTGGTGGATTTGGCGAAGATCTTCGCCTCGATCTCGGTGGAGCGCTGCTTCAGGAGGGCCGAGACCGGGTTGTAGACGCCGACCGCCAGCGCCCCGAGGGCCAGCGCCACGAAGAAGCCGGGCTGGAGGAACTGCCAGGCCGAGATTCCCGCCGCGCGGGCGACCACCAGTTCCAGCTTGCGCGACAGCTGCAGCAGGGCCGCCATGGAGCCGAACAGGACCGCGAACGGCAGGACGCCCTCGGCCACCGCCGGGGTGCGGTAGAGGGAGAGCTGCGCCATCAGCCCCGTGGAGGCGCCCTGGGCCTCCCCGGCGCGGCGCAGCAGCTCGACGAAGTCGAGGGTGTAGACCAGGGCGAACACGGTGACGAACACGCCGAGCACCGTGCGCAGGAACCGGGCGGCGAAGTACCGCCCGAGGGTGGGGCCGATCAGCATCATCGGGTCAGGCCGCCGGTGCGAGGCGCGGGCCGCGGACCAGAGCCCGCAGCCGGCGGGCGAGGGCGGCGTTGAACGCACGAACGCCCGGCCCGAAGAAGATCAGCAGGCTCGACAGCACGATCGCCAGCAGCGGCACGCCGTAGACCGCCGCGACCGCCGCCGGGCTGCGCGCGGCGGCGCTCACCGCCGCGAATCCGCCGATGCGCAGGGCCACGACGGCGACGATCGCGCCGGCGACCGCGAGCCCACGTCCCTGGCGCGTGGTGCGCGGGTCGCCGAGCGCCGCGAAGGCGATGAAGACCAGCGCCAGCGGGTACAGGCAGGTGGAGAGCCGGTCGTGCAGCTCGGCCCTGAAGCGGCCCTTCTGGAGCTTGTAGTAGCCCTCGGTCTGGTCCGGGAACAGGAGCTGCGCCGTGGAGCGCTCGCGGGGCTTGTAGATCGTGTCCGAATCCGGGGGCGCGAAGGCCGCGAGGTCGATCGTGTAGCGCTCGAAGGTCAGGATCGAGGAATCGCGCGAGTCCTTCTGCTGCTGGTGGACGCTGCCGTTCTCCAGGATCAGGTAGCTCTGCCCGTCGACCTCGACCGCGTTGCCGCGCTCGGCGAGGTAGACCTTGGTCTTGCCGGCCTCCCGGCGGTCCTGGATGAACAGGCCCTTCAGGGTGCCCCCCGGCCCGCGCTCGCGGAAGTGGAAGGTGATCCCGTTGTCGAGCTGGGTGAACTGCCCCTCCTTGACGACGTTCGCGATGAAGTCGCCGCGGACCCGGGTGATGACGTCGCGCAACTCCTGGAAGCTCGCGGGCATCACGACAACGACGAGGAACCCGGTCAGGAAGCTGACGATCAGCGCCAGCGTCAGGAAGGGGCGCAGCAGCGAGCGCGGCGGCATCCCGGCCGCCGACATGACGATCAGCTCGGAATCGCCGTTCAGCTTGTTGAGGGCGTAGATCGTGCCGATGAACAGCGCGACAGGGGCGATCACCACCACGAGCGTCGGCAGCGACAGGCCGGTGACGAACAGGAAGACCAGCAGCGTCTGGCCCTTGGCGGTCACGAGATCGAGCTCCCGCAGGGCCTGCGTCAACCAGATCGTGCCGGTCAGCCCGATCAGGCAGGCAAGGGTCGCGCCCAGGGCGATCCGAAAGATGTAGCGTTCGATCTGCCTCATCGGCCCGGCAGTCCCGCTCGTCCTCGCGCGCCCTCGGGGCGGCAGGGACCCGACAAAAGGGGCGATTCCAGGGCTTTCGCGCCGCGTTGCGTTCTCCGCATCAGCGGCTACACAGGGCGGATGGCCGGCACGGCGACGTGCGGGTGCGTAGTACGGCTCCGGGATAACGGGCAGGGCGACGGGTATGGCGGACGGTATCGAGATCGGTTTCGGTCCCCTGGAGCAGGGCGGCCAGGGTCCTGGCGGATCCGGCGATCTCGTGGTCTTTGTCGGCGACGACCTCGCCCTCGGATCGGCGGCCCGGGATGCCCTGGGCGCCGCGGGCGCGGATCTCGTGGCCCGCGCTGCGGCCTCGGAGAAGTTCAAGGGCCGCTCCCTCAGCGCCCTGACCCTCCCGGCTCCCGCGGGGGTCAGTGCCGATCGCTTGGTTGTGGTGGGCCTCGGCTCCGACAAGGACCGCGCCAAGACCGACTGGCCGGCGCTCGGCGGGTTCACTGCCGGCAAGGTGGCGGGGCGGACCGCCCGGGTCCTGCTCGACTGGCCCGGCGCGACCGTCACGGCGGCGCAGGCCGGCGAATTCGCCCTCGGGGCGCGCCTGCGCACCTACACGTTCGACCGCTACAAGACCAAGAAGAAGCCCGACGCCGACGACAAGTCCGGCACCGCCCTGACCCTGCTGCTCGCCGATCACGGCGCGGCGACCCGCGCGGGCGAGGGTGCCCGGAGCCTGTCCGAGGGCGTGATCCTGGCCCGCGACCTCGTGAACGAGCCGCCGAACGTGCTCTTCCCGGCGGAATTCGCCCGCCGCGCCTCGGAACTCGCCAAGCTCGGCGTCGAGATCGAGGTGCTGGAGCCGGCCCGGATGCGGGACCTCGGCATGGGCGCGCTGCTCGCGGTGGCGCAGGGCTCGGCCCGCGAGCCGCGGATCGTGATCATGCGCTGGAACGGCGGCCCCGCGGCCGAGGCGCCCGTGGCCTTCATCGGCAAGGGCGTCGTGTTCGATTCCGGCGGCGTCTCGATCAAGCCCGGCGGCGGCATGGAGGACATGAAGGGCGACATGGGCGGCGCCGCCGCCGTGGTCGGCGCGCTCCACGCCCTGGCGTCCCGCAAGGCCCGCTGCAACGTCGTCGGCGCCATCGGCATCGTGGAGAACATGCCGGACGGCAACGCCTACCGTCCTTCGGACATCCTGACCTCGATGTCCGGTCAGACGATCGAGGTGATCAACACCGACGCGGAGGGCCGGCTGGTCCTGGCGGACGTGATCACCCACGTCATCCGCAGCACGAAGCCCAAGGCGCTGGTCGATCTGGCGACGCTTACGGGCGCGATCATCGTCGCGCTCGGCCAGGACATCGCCGGGATGTTCTCGAACGACGACGCGCTGGCGGCCAACATCCACGCCGCCGGCGAGGCGACGGGGGAGAAGGTCTGGCGGATGCCGCTGATCCCGGCCTACGACAAGGCGATCGATTCGAAGTTCGCCGACATGAAGAATACCGGCGGCCGCCACGGCGGCGCGGCCACCGCGGCCTCCTTCATCAAGCGCTACGTCGAGGACGTTCCGTGGGCGCATCTCGACATCGCCGGCGTGGCGATGTCGTCGAATGCCAGCGAGATCAACCGCAGCTGGGGCGCCGGATGGGGCGTGCGCCTCCTCGACCGGCTGATCCACGACCATTACGAGGCCCGCTAGGATCGCGCCGACGGTCCGCCACGCGATGCCCGTCCCGGGGGACCGAAGCATGGCGGCCTACGCCGATTCTTCGCGCGATCCGGCGCGTCCCGGCGCTGCGGCACGGGGATCCGCCGGCGGCCTGCTGGCGGCGTCGAGCCCGATCCTCGCCATGCTGGCCGCCCTGGCGATCGTCGCGCTGACCGGAATGAGCCAGCGCGACGCCGTGCCGGAGGCCCTCGAGCCCTGGATCTTCGGCTACTTCATCGGCCGCTACCCGCTCTTCGCCTTCGCACTCGTCTACGGGCTCGGGCATCTCGCACGGGTGGCGGCGGGTTCTGGGCCTGCCTCCGTCCCGCGACGGGTGCTGTTCGGCCTCGCCGGGGCGGTGGCGCTCGCCGCGGCCGGGCTCTATCCGACCTTCGGCGGCCTCATCCTGCGCGGCGCCTTCGCCACCGGCGGCATGGCGTTCCTCACGCACCAGCCCCTGTGGCTCGCCTACGGCCTCGGCGCCGGCATCGCCGCCGCGCTGTTCGGCGGCATCCTCGGCCTGTTCGCGATCGCGGCGAACCGACCGCTGCGGCCGCGCCTGCGCCGGGTCGGGTTCGCGGCGCTGGCCTTCCTGGCGCTGTGGTTCGGCGCCGCCCTGATCGGCCTCGCAGGGGACCTGGGATTCGGCCCCTGGCCCCGCCGGGCTCTGCGCGCGGACGAGGCCGGGCTCGCAGCGCTCCTCCTGGTGGCCGCGGCCCTGCCGCACACGGCGCTGGCGACAGTGCGCCGGCATCGTCCGAAGCCCTGAAGCCCTCGCCTTGCGGGCCGGCGTCGCTTCCCGCAGAGTCTCCGGAGAGTCGGGCGTTGCGGGACTCGGCCCTAGAGAGCCGTGCCCGCGGGAGGCATCGCGATGCATGAGGCGAACGTGATCGCACACGGCGCTCGAGCCGCCACGGCCGGACCGGGGGTGGTGGGCGACGGAAGTTCGAACCGGCCGTGGCTGGCCTCGTACCCCGCCGGGGTTCCGGCGGAGATCGAGGTCGCCAGCCTGGGGACCCTGGTGGACCTGTTCGAGACCAGCATGGCCGCCTTCGGGGACCGGCCGGCCATGCTGTGCTTCGGTTCGACCCTGACCTACGCGACCCTCGGCCAGCAGGCGCGCGACCTCGCGGCTTGGCTGCAGGGACAGGGCCTGAAAAAGGGCGACCGCGTCGCGATCATGCTGCCGAACGTGCCGGCCTATGCGGTGGCGATCTTCGGCGTTCTGCTGGCGGGGGGAACGGTGGTCAACACCAACCCGCTCTACACGCCCCGGGAATGCGCGCAGCAGATCAACGATTCCGGCGCGCGGATCCTGATCGTCCTGGAGAACTTCGGCGCGACCGTCGCGGCGGCGCTGCCGGACGTCACCCTCGACCGGGTCGTCCTCGTCGGTCCCGGCGACGGGCTCGGCGTCAAGGGTCAGGTGATCAACCTCGCCAGCAAGCACGTCCGCAAGGCCGTCCCGCCGTTCCGGTTGCCGGACGGTCTGGCAACGCCCTTCGCCACGGTCCTGCGGCGGGGACGATCCATGAAACGGACCGCGATCCCGGTCGAACCGGAGGATCTCGCCTTCCTGCAATACACCGGCGGCACCACGGGCATCGCCAAGGCCGCGATGCTCAGCCACCGCAACATCATGGCGAATGTCGAGCAGTCGCAGGTCTGGTTCAACTCGAAGGATCCGAGCGTCCCGCGCTGCGTGGTCACGGCACTGCCGCTTTACCATATCTTCGCGCTCACCGCCTGCTTCTTCCAGTTCATGCGCAGCGGCGGATCATGCCTTCTGATCCCCAATCCGCGCGACTGCGACGGCATGGTGAAGACGCTGAGCCGCACCCGCTTCACCCACCTGATGGGCGTGAACACGCTGTTCAACGTACTCATCAACCATCCGAAGATCGGCACGGTGGACTTCGCGAACCTCGACTTCGTGGTCGGCGGCGGCACGGCCGTCCAGCGGGCGGTGGCCGAGCGCTGGCGGGCGCTCACCGGCAACACGATCATCGAAGGCTACGGCCTGTCCGAGACGTCCCCGGTGGTGTGCGTCAACCCGCTGGGGATGCGGGATTTCTCGGGGACCATCGGGTTTCCGCTGCCCTCGACCGAAGTCTCGATCCGCGACGTGTCCGGGCAGCCCGTCCCCGCGGGGCAGGCCGGCGAGATCTGCGTGCGTGGTCCGCAGGTCATGCGGGGCTACTGGAACCGGCCGGAGGAGACGGACCGCGCCATGACCCCGGACGGCTTCTTCCGTACGGGCGACGTCGCGGTGATGCAGGCGGACGGGCAGTTCAAGATCGTCGACCGGATGAAGGACATGATCCTCGTCTCCGGCTTCAACGTCTATCCGAACGAGGTCGAGGATGTCCTGGCCGCCCATCCCGGCGTGCTCGAATGCGCGGTGGTCGGCGCGCCCAGCGAAGAGACCGGCGAGATGGTGGTGGCCCATGTCGTCCTGAAGGATCCGACGGTCACGGCCGACGCCCTGCGGTCGCATGCGCGCACCCAGCTCACCGGCTACAAGGTGCCCCGCCGCGTGGTGGTCCACGACACGCTGCCCAAGACCAATGTCGGCAAGGTTCTGCGGCGGATGCTGCGCGACGACGTTCCCCCGCCCTGATCGTCGGGCGGCGGAACACGCTCCGTGCCTGCGTCGCGCCGCCGCTCTCCCGCCACGTAACCCTGGGCGCCGGTCGTCGAAAGGGGAGACTGCGGCGTTTGCGCCCCTGTCGCCCCCGAGCGATCTGTGGGTTGTCCGCGCAGGATATCCGAGGAGACGGCGATGTTGATCAAGCGCAGACGCGGTTGGGAAATTCCGGAGCATCTGGCGACGCCGGAGACCGTCTTCCTCAACCGCCGGTCCCTGATCGGCGGCGCGGCCGGGCTCGCGGCCGGCTCGCTCCTTGGCGGCCGTCAGGCCCTGGCGGCCGCGGGCGACCCGACGCTGTACCCGGCGCCGCAGAATCCCGCCTACACCCTCGACAGGCCCCTGACGCCGGAGCGCTTCAGCGCCGACTACAACAATTTCTACGAGTTCGGGACGTCGAAGACGGTCCTGCCGGCGGCGAACGCCCTCAAGACGCAGCCCTGGACGCTGAAGATCGACGGCCTCGTGGAAAAGCCGTTCGAGATCGGCGTCGACGACCTAATCCGGAAGGTCGGGCTGGAGGAGCGTCTGTACCGCCACCGCTGCGTCGAGGCGTGGTCGATGGCGGTGCCATGGACCGGCTTCCCGCTGGCGAAGCTCGTGGCGCTCGCCAAGCCCGCCTCCGGCGCGAAGTACATCCGCTTCGAGACCTTCATGGACAAGGCGATGGCGCCGGGCCAGCGGGCCTTCTTCTACCCCTGGCCCTATACCGAGGGCCTGACGCTCGCCGAGGCCGGCAACGACCTCGCCTTCGTGGTGACTGGGATCTACGGTAAGCCGCTGCCCAACCAGTTCGGCGCACCGATCCGCGTCGCGGTCCCGTGGAAGTACGGGTTCAAGTCGGCGAAGTCGCTGGTGAAGGTCTCGTTCACCGCCGAGCGGCCGAAGACCTTCTGGGAGGGGCTCCAGGCCTCCGAGTACGGCTTCTGGGCGAACGTGAACCCGGCCGTGCCGCATCCGCGCTGGAGCCAAGCGACGGAGCGCGTCCTCGGAACGGACCAGCGGGTGCCGACGCTGATCTACAACGGCTACGGCGAGCAGGTCGCGGGCCTGTACAAGGGCCTGGAGGGCGAGCGCCTCTTCGTCTGATCCCGCCACGCGCGATGCTGAGCGCCGGCGAAGCCGGCCTCAGTAAGTCCAGCGCTGAGCCTTCGAGACCAGGAAATCCCGGAACGCCTGGACCCGCGCGACCGAGCGCATCTCCTCGGCATAGACGAGATAGCTCTCCAGGCTCGGCATCTCGGTCTCGCGCAGCACCTGCACGAGCTGCTGGCCGCCATCCACGGCGTAGTCGGGCAGGATCCCGATCCCGGCCCCCGCCTCCATGGCGCGCTGCAGGGCGCCGATATTGTTCACCGTGAGGTGGACCTGGCGCCGGTCCCGGCCCTCGCGGCCGGCATCGGCCAGCCAATGGGCGGCAAGCAGGTAGGAGGGCTCGTTCCCGCCGAACGAGACGAGGCGATGGTCGTCGAGTTCCTCGATCGTCTTGGGCTCGCCGAAGCGCTTGACGTAATCCGGGCTCGCGAAGGCGTGGTAGTGCACGGTGAACAGCCGCCGCTGGATCAGGTCCGGCTGGGCCGGCCGCCGCATGCGGATCGCCACGTCGGCCTCACGCATGGCCAGATCGAGTTCCTCGTTGGTGAGGATCAGCTCGATGCGCACATCCGGATAGAGATCGAGGAATTCGCCCACCCGCTGTGACAGCCAGGACGTGCCGAGGCCCACCGTGGTGGTCACCTTCAGGTCGCCGGTCGGGCGCTCGGAGGTTTCGACGAGACGTGCCCGGGTGTTCTCCAGGCGCAGCTTCATGTCCCGAGCGGCGCGGAACAGCAGGTCACCCTGCTCGGTCAGGAGGAGGCCGCGGGCATGGCGGTGGAACAGCGGCGCCTTCAGCTCCCGCTCCAGGGCGCTGATCTGACGGCTCACTGCCGATTGGCTGAGCCCGATATCGTCCCCCGCCTTGGTGAAGCTCCCCGCCTCGGCGACGTTGAGGAAGATCCGGATCTTATCCCAGTCCAAGGCAAGAACCCCTACCAGCGCGGCCCCGCTCTCCGCGCCCGGGAGAAACCGGCACGTGATGCGGCGGGCAGATCACCGGGCAAGCTGCGCGGTCCCGGGGGCGGATGGCCGCCCGCAGCACCGCGCGGGCATGCAATCAGTGCATCCCGGCGCAGTCAGCACCCCTATGCACACGGCGCATGGTCCAGCGCAAGCAGAAGCAGCGGGAAGTTGTTGAAAGGGTCGCTCCGGTCTCCGTCCGCGGAGACCGGAACCGTGGTCATTCCGCTGCGGCGGCCTGAACCGGGCTCTCACCGATATCGAGGTTGGCGAGAAACTTCTCGGCCTCCAGCGCCGCCATGCATCCCATGCCGGCCGCGGTGATCGCCTGACGGTAGACGTCGTCCGTCACGTCGCCCGCTGCGAACACGCCCGGGATCTCCGTCTCGGTGGTGCCGGGCTTCACCGTCAGGTATCCGCCGTGGCGCATGGGCAGCTGCCCCTCGAAGATCGCGGTCGCCGGCTGGTGGCCGATCGCCACGAACACGCCGTCGGCCTTCACCTCGCTGATCTCGCCCGAGCGCGGATCCTTGAGCCGGACATGGGTGACGGCCGGCGCAGGCTTCTGCACGCCGCAGATCTCGGCGACCTCCCGGTGCCACAGCACCTCGACGTTCGGATGCTTGAACAGGCGCTCCTGCAGGATCCGCTCCGCCCGGAACGTGTCGCGACGATGGACCACCGTAACCTTGCTGGCGATGTTGGCGAGGTAGAGCGCCTCCTCGACCGCGGTGTTGCCGCCGCCGACCACGACCACCTCCTTGCCGCGGAAGAAGAACCCGTCGCAGGTGGCACAGGCCGAGACGCCACCGCCCTGGAAGGCCGCCTCGGAGGGCAGCCCCAGCCACTTGGCCTGGGCGCCCGTGGCGATGATCAGCGCGTCGCAGGAATAGGTCTCGCCGGAATCCGCCTCGAGGCGGAACGGCCGCTGCTTGAGATCGACCTTCGTGATGTATTCCGACACGATCCGGGTGCCGACATGCTGGGCCTGGAGGCGCATCTGCTCCATCAGCCAGGGACCCTGGATCGCCTCGGCGAAGCCCGGATAGTTCTCGACATCCGTGGTGATCATGAGCTGGCCGCCGGGCTGGAAGCCGGAGATCAGCAGCGGCTCGACCATGGCGCGGGCCGCGTAGATCGCCGCCGTGTAGCCGGCGGGTCCCGAGCCGACGATCACGAGCTTGGCGTGGGTGTGGGCCATCTGTCTCGGTCTCCTCAGGCCGGGCCGGCCGCGCGGCGCGCATCATAGGCGTCGGCGAGCGCCTGCGCGATCACCGGCGTTGCGTCGATCGGCTTGTACGTCAGATTCGCCAACTGACCGGTGAACGGTCGGAGCGCCCCTGCGATCGCCAGGCCGGCGAACATCCGCCGATGCCGGATATAGGTGCGGGGCAGGTCGAACAGCAGGACCGGCGCGCCGGTGGCCACGGCCTCGCTGACCATGTTGGCCGAATCGGAGGTCACCACGATCGCTTCGGCGAGTGCCAGCATGGCGACGTAGGGATTGTCGCCGCTGCCGTCCCAGAGGAAGCCGCCGGTCTCGGCGGCCAGCGCCTTCACGGCGTCCCGGAGCGGGTTCGGCGTCCGGCGCGAAATCGTCACCATCAGGCGGCAGCCTTGACCGGCCAGCCCGCGCAGATCCTCGACGAGGCGGATCATGTCGGTCTTGCGGTAGCTCAGGTGCCGGCTGTCGCCGCCGACGAGGACCGCGACCCGCGGGCCGTCGAGGCGCGCGAGGCGCGGGTCCGGTCGGGCGCGAGCCGCGGCCAGCCGCGCGGCGGTGACGAGGTGGGGCGCCGTCAGCGTGGTGAAGACGTTGGGGCCGCGCAGGTCGTCGTAATCGGGGACCCAGATGAAGTCGGCGCTGTCCGCGCCGGTGCGCGGGTCCTTCAGGAACGCCGTGAAGGTGCGTCCGCCGGTGGCGCGGCGGACGGCCCGGAGATAGGGCACGGACCGTCGTCCCGAGGCGATCAGGACATCCGGATAAGGACCCGACAGAGCGCCGGCACGACGGCGGGGTCCCTCGCGGGGGTCGATCGGTCCCCAGGGCGCCATCCAGCCGAACGGACCGGAGGCCGGTACCTGCCGTGTCTCGAAGGCGAGGCCCAGCGTCTCGGCGATCCCGACGCATTGGTTCTCGTCGCCGGCCTTGCCGTCTGTGACGATCCAGGCGCGGGCGCGGGAGAGTTCGGGCAGATGCTCGGACCGCACCTCCAAGGGGCCGAGCGGGGCGGGTCTCGCCTCCGGCGCGTCGATGCTTGCCATGCTCCTCGCTCAGGAAACCCGCTTCAATTCGCCCGCCCCGGTCTTCGGGTCGACCGACGCCGCGCGCCCGATCCCCCGTGTCCGCCGCCCGTCACGACGGCCGCGATACGGCCCATGTCCCTGCGGGAGACGATTGCCACGCGCATCCTCGGGGGGCAGTCGACAGCGGTACACCTTGAACAGACCGCTCGCTACGGCCTCGGCCGTCCTCGCGCTCCGCTTTACTCCCGCGGCAGGTCCCGGGCGAGCCACTGGGCATAGATGTCGGCGATGGCGGCGAGCCGCCGACCCTCGAATTGCGGATCGTACCAGGCGCCGCCGGAGCTCGACGGCGTCGCGGTCATCTGCGGGTGCCGTCCGAGCACCTGCCCCTTCGGTCCGACGAGCAGCGCCTCGCCCTCCAGATAGTCGGTCTGGAAGTTTCCGCCCAAGCCGGGCCGCGCGCCGCTTCCGACATAGGACCGCAGCGACAGGCCGCTCACCACCACGACGAGACGCGGCCCGGGACCGCCGATCCGATCGGCGAAGGTCTTCCGGAGGGCCTCGGTCAGGTCGGCCGCGAGCGCCTCCGCCTGGAGACCGCCGCCTTTGTCGAGCAGCGGCCGGACATCGACGCGGATGTCGGAGAACCGGGCGGTGGGCGGAAAACCGTCCGCCGCCGCGGCGGTGGCGACCATGCCGAGTGCGACGCCGGCGAGCCGGCTCCAGGAACGCGGGCGCATAGCGCTCAGCCGCCGAACTGGACGGCGACGACCTCGTAGGACTTGCCGCCGCCCGGCGTCGTGACCTCGACGGTATCGCCGACGCCCTTGCCGATCAGCGCGCGGGCGATCGGCGAGGTGATCGAGACGCGACCGGAGCGCACGTCGGCCTCCGGCTCGCCCACGATCTGGTAGGTCTTCTCCTCCTCCGTGTCCTCGTCGACGAGCTTCACGGTGGCGCCGAACTTGATCTTGTTGCCCGAGAGCTTGGTGACGTCGATGATCTCGGCGCGCGCGATCATGCTCTCCAGTTCCATGACGCGGCCCTCATTGTGGGACTGCGCCTCCTTGGCGGCGTGGTATTCGGCGTTCTCCGACAGGTCGCCGAGCGCGCGGGCTTCCGCGATCGCCTGGATGATCCGCTGGCGCTCCACCTGCTGGCGATGCTTCAGCTCCTCTTCGAGGGCTGCGAAGCCGCGCACCGTGATCGGAACCTTGTCTATCGCCATCGTCTCGCGCCACAATGAAGAGGCCCGGCCGAGAGTGTAGCACTCCCTCCGGGCCACGAAATGAAGTCAGCGGAACCCTGAGGCTCAGGCCGCGAAGTATTCCTGCAACGCGCGGACCTTGAGATCGCCTTCTAGATAGGCCTTGATCCCCTCGGCCGCGGCCATCGCGCCCGCTAGAGTGGTGTAATACGGCACCTTATGCAAGAGGGCCGCACGCCGGAGGGAGCGCGAGTCCGACAGGGCGCCGGCCCCCTCGGTGGTGTTGAGGACGAGGTGGATGCCGCCGTTCTTGATCGCGTCGACGACGTGGGGCCGTCCTTCGAGGACCTTGTTGATCCGCTCGGCCGGGACGCCGTTCTCGACGAGATAGCGCTGCGTGCCGCCGGTCGCCAGGATCGAGAAGCCGAGATCGGACAGGAGCTTCATGGTCGGCAGGATGCGCGCCTTGTCGGCATCGCGCACCGAGACGAACACGCTTCCTGCCTTCGGCACCTGCGTGCCGGAACCGAGCTGGCTCTTGGCGAAGGCCACGCCGAAGCTGGCATCGAGCCCGATCACTTCGCCCGTGGAGCGCATCTCCGGGCCGAGCAGCACGTCGACACCGGGGAAGCGGGCGAACGGGAAGACCGCTTCCTTCACGGCGATGTGCGCCAGGGTCTTGGGCCTCAGGCCGAAGGTCGCGAGGGCCTCGCCCGCCATGATGCGGGCCGCGATCTTGGCGATCGGCTCGCCGATGACCTTGGCGACGAACGGCACGGTCCGTGACGCGCGCGGGTTCACCTCCAGCACGTAGATCGTGCCGTCCTTGATGGCGTACTGGACGTTCATCAGGCCGACGACGTTGAGCGCCAGCGCCATCGACTTGGTCTGACGCTCCAGCTCGTCCATGATCTCAGGCGATAGGGAGCGCGGCGGCAGGGAGCAGGCCGAATCGCCGGAATGGATCCCGGCCTCCTCGATGTGCTCCATGATGCCGGCGATGAACACGTCCTTGCCGTCGCAGACCGCGTCGACATCGATCTCGACCGCGTCCGACAGGTAGCGGTCGAACAGGAGCGGGTTCTTGCCCAGCACCGTGTTGATCTGGCCGGTCTTGTCGTTCGGGTAGCGGGCCTTGACGTCCGACGGGATCAGGCTCGGCAGGGTGTCGAGGAGGTAGTCGGCGAACTGCGTCTCGTCGCGGATGATCGCCATGGCGCGGCCGCCCAGCACGTAGCTCGGGCGCACCACGAAGGGCAGGCCGAGATCGGCAGCCACCAGCCGGCTCTGCTCGACCGAATAGGCGATGCCGTTCTTCGGCTGCTTCAGGCCATGGCGGTCGAGGAGGCGCTTGAACTGATCGCGGTCCTCGGCGAGGTCGATGGCGTCGGGCGAGGTGCCGAGGATCGGCACGCCGGCGGCCTCGAGGGCGCGGGCGAGCTTCAGCGGGGTCTGGCCACCGAACTGCACGATCACCCCGTGCAAGGTGCCGGCCTGCCGTTCGGTCTCGATGATCTCCAGCACGTCCTCGGCGGTGAGCGGCTCGAAGTAGAGCCGATCGGAGGTGTCGTAGTCGGTCGACACCGTCTCCGGGTTGCAGTTGACCATGATGGTCTCGTAGCCGGCATCCGACAGTGCGTAGCAGGCGTGGCAGCAGCAATAGTCGAACTCGATGCCCTGACCGATCCGGTTCGGGCCGCCGCCGAGGATGATGACCTTCTTGCGGTCGCTCGGGAACGCCTCGTCGGCGACCGTGCCGGCGAAGGGCGCCACGTAGGTGGAGTACATGTAGGCGGTCGGCGACTTGAACTCGGCCGCGCAGGTGTCGATCCGCTTGTAGACCGGGCGCACGGCCAGGGCGCGCCGGGCCGCGCTGACGGCGGCCTCGTCGGCCTTGGCCAGCACCGCGAGGCGGGCATCCGAGAAGCCGGCGGCCTTGAGCTGACGGAAGGCGCCGGCCGTCTTCGGCAGGCCGTGGGTCCTCACGCGGTTCTCCAGGTCGATGATCGCCTGAAGCTGCTCCAGGAACCACGGATCGATCTTGCAGGAGGCGTAGACCTGCTCATGGCTGACGCCCAGGCGCAGGGCCTGCGCGACCTTGAGCAGCCGGTCCGGGGTTGGCGTGCCGATGGCCGCCTTGATGGCGTTGTGGTCGTCGCCCTTGCCGAGCCCCTCGATCTCGATGTCGTCGAGGCCGGTCAGGCCGGTCTCGAGCGAGCGGAGGGCCTTCTGGAGCGATTCAGCGAAGCAGCGGCCGATCGCCATGGCCTCGCCCACCGACTTCATCGCGGTGGTCAGCGTCGGCTCGGCGCCCGGGAATTTCTCGAAGGCGAAGCGCGGGATCTTGGTGACGACATAGTCGATCGTCGGCTCGAACGAGGCCGGAGTCGCGCCGCCGGTGATGTCGTTGGCGATCTCGTCCAGGGTGTAGCCGACCGCGAGCTTGGCTGCGACCTTGGCGATCGGGAAGCCCGTCGCCTTCGAGGCGAGTGCCGAGGAGCGCGACACGCGCGGGTTCATCTCGATCACGATCATGCGCCCGTTCTCCGGGTTGATCGCGAACTGCACGTTGGAGCCGCCGGTCTCGACGCCGATCTCGCGGAGCACCGCCAGCGATGCGTCGCGCATCACTTGGTACTCCTTGTCGGTGAGCGTCAGCGCCGGTGCGACGGTAATCGAATCACCGGTGTGCACACCCATCGGGTCGATGTTCTCGATGGAGCAGACGATGATGCAGTTGTCGTTCCGGTCACGGACGACCTCCATCTCGTACTCTTTCCAGCCGAGCACGCTTTCCTCGATGAGCACCTCGTTGGTCGGCGACGCGTCGATGCCGCGTTCGACGATGTCGAGGAACTCCTCGCGGTTGTACGCGATGCCGCCACCGGTGCCGCCCATGGTGAAGGACGGCCGGATGATCGCCGGCAAGCCGACTTCGGCGAGGGCAATCAGCGCCTGCCCGATCGCGTGCTCGCCGTAGCGCTTGCGCCGCTCGGTCTCGCCCGCCGCCCAGCTCTTCTCGTAGGCCGCCAGGGCCGCCTGGCGCGCCGCCGGATCGGTGTTGCCCGCCTCGATCCGGGCGATCTCGGCCAGATAGGCCTGGCGGTCGGCCTTCTTCGCCGCGGAGGCGTTGGCGAGCGCCGATTTCGGGGTGTCGAGGCCGATCTTGGTCATGGCGTCGCGGAACAGGCTCCGGTCCTCCGCCTTGTCGATGGCCTCCGCGGTGGCGCCAATCATCTGCACGCCGTACTTGGCGAGCAMGCCCATCTTCTGCAGCGACAGGGCGCAGTTGAGCGCCGTCTGGCCGCCCATGGTCGGCAGGATCGCGTCGGGGCGCTCCTTCTCGATGATCTTGGCGACGATCTCGGGCGTGATCGGCTCGACGTAGGTCGCGTCCGCCATGTCCGGGTCGGTCATGATGGTCGCGGGGTTCGAGTTCACCAGGACGATCCGGTAGCCCTCCTCGCGGAGCGCCTTGCAGGCCTGGGTGCCGGAATAATCGAACTCGCAGGCCTGTCCGATGATGATCGGACCCGCACCGATGATCAGGATCGAGGAGATGTCGGTGCGCTTGGGCATCTGCGGCCTTCTCAGGCCAAGCGCGCCCGATCGGGCAGGGCTGAATTCAGCCCTGCTCCCGGACGCGCGTGGCGGGATTGTCGTTGAGCCCTGCGTTTACACGGGCGACGGGCGCATTGGAAGGCCGTGAGGCATACGCAGCCTCGGCTTTGCACCCGTTGCGTGTGGGAGACTCAGAAGCCGGCGTAGAGTGCGGCCAGCGCGCGGTCGATCGACAGGTAGAACACCCCGAAGGCCACCACGGCGGCGGCGGCGAATTCCAGGGCCACGTTGGGGAGCGTCTGCGCGCGGCGCAGAGCCTCGCGGCCGAAATACAGCGAGACCCAGGCGAGGGCGAGGACGGCCGGCAGGGCGAACAGGTAGGAGACCGTGCTCTCCACCCGGTCGAAGCCGCCGGTCGGATCGATCAGAGCCCGGATGTTGCGCACCCACGGGGCATAGAACGCAGCGTAGAGGGCGGTCAGCCACGACAGGCTCACCGCGATGCCGAGATGGAACGTGAAGGTGCGGTGCAGGCGGGAGAAATCGTCGCGCGCCTCGTCGATGGTCATCCGGCTATCCCCTGCGACGGCGCCTGTGCCGGCGGACGCGGATGCGTCGCCGCGCACGGCCTGTCTTGGGGTTCCTTAAGCCGGCGGATTCGGCGGATTTTATGGCCCCGGCAGGGCTCGAATGGGATCGCGCCAGGGCGTGGCCTCAATCCCGCGTCGCTGTCTCCGGCGCGCCGGAGCGCATCAGAGTCACGAAGCGCTCAAACAGGTAATGGCTGTCCCGCGGCCCCGGCGAGGCCTCGGGATGGTGCTGCACCGAGAAGGCCGGGCGGTCCGTGAGGGTCAGGCCACAATTGGAGCCGTCGAACAGCGACACGTGGGTCTCCACGGCCGTTTCCGGAAGGCTCCCCGGATCCACCGCGAAGCCGTGGTTCATCGACACGATCTCGACCTTGCCGGTGGTCTTGTCCTTCACCGGATGATTGGCGCCGTGGTGGCCCTGGCCCATCTTCACGGTCCGGCCGCCGAGGGCGAGGCCCATCAGCTGGTGCCCCAGGCAGATGCCGAAGGTCGGGACCTTCTCGTCGAGAAGCCTGCGGATCACGGGGACCGCGTAGGCGCCGGTGGCGGCGGGGTCGCCGGGCCCGTTCGACAGGAAGATGCCGTCCGGCTTCATCGCCAGGATCTCGTCGGCGGTGGTGGTGGCCGGGACCACGGTGACGTCGCAGCCGGCCTGGGCGAGGAGCCGCAGGATGTTGCGCTTCACGCCGTAATCGATGGCGACGACCTTCAGGCCCTCGCCCTTGGCGCGCTGGCCGTAGCCGTTGCCCAGCGCCCACACGGTCTCAGACCATTCTGAAGGCGCGCGGCTCGTGACCGGCGGCACGAGGTCGAGCCCCTCCATGGGCGCCAGCGCGGCCGCGCGGGCCTTGAGAGCCTCGCGGTCGAACCTGCCCTCCGGATCGTTGGCGATCACGGCGTTCGGCATCCCCTGGTCGCGGATGCGGGCGGTGAGCGCCCGCGTGTCGACGCCGGTGATGCCGACGATCCCGCGAGCCTTGAGCCAGCCGTCGAGATGCGAGGACGAGCGCCAGTTCGACGGCTTCGTAACCGCCGAAGCGATCACGGTGCCGCGCACACCCGAGGCCGGCGCCGCTTCCAGGCTCTCGAGATCCTCGTCGTTGGTCCCGACATTGCCGATATGCGGGAAGGTGAAGGTGACGATCTGCCCGGCGTAGGACGGGTCCGTCAGGATCTCCTGATAGCCGGTCATCGCGGTGTTGAAGCAGACCTCGCCGTCGGCGACGCCTGTCTGGCCGATGCCGAAGCCCTCCAGGATGGTCCCGTCGGCGAGCACCAGCAGCGCCGTCGCGACGGGCTCTGCCCACGGCTCCGGAGCGGCGGGCTCGGGGGCATTCGCGGCGGCGTCTTGCAGCATGGGCTGAGTCTCGCTTATGTCCGGCCGAAGGCGAGCGCCGTCTTGCGGCGCTCCCGGCTTGCGGCATGATCGTGTGCGGCGCTCTTAGCGAGCGGCCCGCGATGGGGTCAATGTGGCTCCACGGCCGACAGGGCTCAAGACCCGCAAACCGCAGGCCAGCCCCCCGTTTCCACCGTTGGAAGGCTCAAGACGATGCTGCGCGCGCGCTTCACCACCGAGATGAAGGAGGCCATGAAGGCCGGCGACAAGGAGAGGCTCGCCACGGTGCGGATGATCCAGGCCGCCCTGAAGGACAAGGACATCGAGGCGCGGGGCCTCGGCAAGGAGCCGGCCTCCGACGAGGAGATCCTCGCCCTGCTCCAGAAGATGATCAAGCAGCGCACCGAATCGGCCGCCGTCTACGAGCAGGGCGGCCGCCCCGAGCTCGCCGCCAACGAGCGCGCCGAGATCGCCATCGTCGAGAGCTTCCTGCCGAAGCAGATGGACGAGGCCGAGATCAAGGCGGCCGTCGAGGCGGCGATCGAGGAGACCGGCGCCGCAGGCCCGAAGGACATGGGCCGGGTGATCGGCGCCCTGAAGGGCACCTTCACGGGCCGGATGGATTTCGGCAAGGCGAGCGCTCTGGTGAAGGCGGCGCTGGCGGCCAAGGGGTGAGTCTGTCCCCGCAATCCACGCCGGTTTTCGGACGGGGAAGGGACTCCGACCCGCCCGACGCGCTATAGAAGCGGGTTCCGACACCACATCCCAGGCCCCGTGCGCTATCCGCCCCACATCCTGGAAGAGATCCGCGCCCGGCTGCCGGCCTCCTCGGTGGTCGGCCGTCGCGTGCAGTTGAAGAAGGCCGGCCGCGAGTGGCGCGGCCTCTCGCCGTTCAACGCCGAGAAGACGCCGTCCTTCTACGTCAACGACCAGAAGCAGTTCTATCACTGCTTCTCGTCGTCCAAGCACGGCGACATCTTCACCTTCCTGATGGAAACGGAGGGGCTGAGCTTCCCGGAGGCGGTGGAGCGTCTGGCGGGGGAGGCCGGGGTCAGCCTGCCCGCGCAAACCGAGGACCATCGGGAGTCGGAGACCAGGCGCGCCGGGGCCATCGAGGTGATGGAGATGGCGGCCCGCTGGTTCGAGGAGCGCCTGCAATCCGGGCAGGGCAGCGAGGCGCGCGCCTACCTCGAACGCCGGGCGCTGGGGCGCGAGATCCAGCAGCGGTTCCGCCTCGGCTACGCGCCGAACGAGCGCTACGCCCTGCGTGACCATCTCGCCGGCAAGGGCGTCGACAAGGCGCTGATGGTCGAACTCGGCTTGCTCGCGGCCGGGGAGGGCGTCTCGGTCCCGTACGACTATTTCCGTGACCGGGTGATGTTCCCGATCACCGACACCCGCGGCCGGGTCGTGGCCTTCGGCGGGCGGGCGCTCGCCAAGGAGGTGCGCGCCAAGTACCTGAATTCCCCCGAAACGCCGCTCTTCCACAAGGGCCGGACACTCTACAACCTCCACGGCGCCCGGAAGGCCGCGCACGAGCGCGGCTCGATCATCGCGGTCGAGGGCTATGTCGACGTCATCGCCATGACGCTCGCCGGCCATCCCGAGACGGTGGCGCCCCTCGGCACCGCGTTGACCGAGGACCAGCTCGGCCTGCTCTGGCGCCACGCCGACGAGCCGATCCTGTGCTTCGACGGCGACAAGGCCGGCCAGCGGGCGGCGTTCCGCGCCCTCGACATCGCGCTGCCGCTCCTAGAACCCGGCCGCTCGCTCCGGATCGCGCTGCTGCTCGGCGGTCAGGATCCCGACGATCTGCTGCGCTCCGGAGGCTCCGGGGCCATCGACCAGGTGCTGGCGGCGGCGTTGCCCCTCTCGGAGCTTCTGTGGCGGCGCGCCGTCGAGGCCGGCCCGGTCGACACGCCCGAGCGGCGCGCCGGCCTGACCCAGACCCTGCGCACCACCGTCGCGACCATCCGCGACGAGACCGTGCGCCGCTACTACCGCGACGACATCGAGGATCGCCTCCGCGGCCTGTCCCCGCGCGGCGCCCGCGCCGCCGGCCAGCAGGCCACGCGCGGGGGCCGCCAACGCTACCTTCGGCCCGGCGAGCCCGTCTCCCCGCGCATCACCGGAGGCCCGAGCCCCTCGATGACCGCTTCGGCGGGTTTCACGGGCGCCGCTTCGGTCCGTGAGGCCGTGATCGTCGGCACCCTGCTGGCCCACCCCGAGATGGTCGCGGAGTTCGGTGAGGAGATCGCCGAACTCGACTTCGAGGATCCCGATGCCCGGGCGCTGCTGTCCGTCCTGCTAGCCTGCGCGGCCGAGGATGAGCATCTGGCACCGGAGGTGTTGCAGAACCGCATCAATCGGGCGGCACTCGYACCGGCAGCTGACCGGATCCTGGCGCTGGCCCGCTCGCGGGACCGCACGACCCTGGCGCCGCATGCGGATCCTGCACACCGTGCGGATGCGCTCCGACAGGCAATGATCTTGCACCGGCAGGCAGGAGCGCTACATACCGAACTTCGCGAGGCACGGCAGGCGTTTGAGAATGATCCGACCGATGCCGGGTGGGCATGGCTCTGCGAAGTGAAGGCGAGGCTGGAAACCGTCATCGCCGCTGAGGCGGAGGCCGATGCACCGGTGTCGAGCGACTCGACGGCCGCGTGATCCCTGTGTCATGGCGGTGGCGGGGGGCAGCGTCCCGCCATAGTTAACAATCGGTCAAGCCTCAGGCTTGCATACGGAAACCGACGATTCAAGGCGACGGAGCGATCCGGGGCCGATCTCATACGGCGGCGCCGACGGCGTGGACCGGCCTTTATCGGGGCCTCCGCAACGCGCCGCGTGCGAAACAATAGGCTGATCATGGCGACGAAGGCAACGGAACGGGACGAGACGGACGCTGCCACCGAGCAGCAGACCGACGGGCCGCTCCTCGACCTGACGGATGCTTCGGTCAAGCGTATGGTCAAGCTCGCCAAGAAGCGCGGCTACGTGACCTATGAGGAGGTCAACGAGGTTCTGCCCGAGGGTCAGTCCGATCCGGACCAGCTTGAGGACGTGCTCTCGCAGCTCTCCGAGATGGGCATCAACGTCGTCGAGGCCGAGGAGACCGACGAGGCGGCGGGCGAGAAAGCCGCCGAGGGCGAGGAGGAGGAGGCCGAGGGCGGCGAGGTGGCTGAGGTCGCCCCCGCCCGTGCCGTCGCGGTCGCCACGACCACCACCAAGGAGCCGACCGACCGGACCGACGATCCGGTGCGGATGTACCTGCGCGAGATGGGCTCGGTCGAGCTGCTCTCCCGCGAGGGCGAGATTGCCATCGCCAAGCGCATCGAGGCCGGCCGCGAGGCGATGATCGCAGGTCTCTGCGAGAGCCCGCTGACCTTCCAGGCGATCATCATCTGGCGCGACGAGCTGGTGGAGGGCAAGGTCCTCCTGCGCGACATCATCGATCTCGAGGCGACCTACGCGGGGCCGGACGGCAAGAACGCGCCGCAGATCGCCGAGGGCGAGGAATCCGAGGACGGCGAGCCGCCGGCGCCTCCGGAGGGTGGCGACGACGAGGACGACCTCGAGAACAACGTCTCGCTCGCCGCGATGGAAGCGGAGATCAAGCCGCGAGTCCTGGAGACCTTCGACGCGATCGCCGCCAACTACCGCAAGCTGCGCAAGTCCCAGAGCGAGGGCACCGAGCGCAAGGCGGCGGGCGAGAAGAACACGCCCGCCCAGGACCAGAAGCAGGTCGAGCTGAAGGACATCGTCGTCGCCGACGTGAAGTCCCTGTCGCTCAACAACAACCGCATCGAGGCTCTGGTCGGCCAGCTCTACTCGATCAACAAGCAGCTCATCGGCCACGAGGGCCGGCTGATGCGCTACGCCGAGAGCCACGGCGTGGCCCGCGACGAGTTCCTGCGCCACTACCAGGGCTACGAACTCGATCCGAACTGGATGCAGCGGGTCGGAACGCTCGGCGGCAAGGGCTGGAAGAACCTGGTCGAGCGCGGCTCCAAGCAGGTCTCCGAGCTGCGCGCGCAGATCCTCGACCTCGCCTCCGAGACGGGCCTGGAGATCGGCGAGTACCGCCGCATCGTCAACATGGTCCAGAAGGGCGAGCGGGAAGCCCGGCAGGCCAAGAAGGAGATGATCGAGGCCAACCTGCGCCTCGTGATCTCGATCGCCAAGAAGTACACGAACCGCGGCCTGCAGTTCCTGGACCTGATCCAGGAGGGCAACATCGGCCTGATGAAGGCGGTGGACAAGTTCGAGTACCGCCGCGGCTACAAGTTCTCGACCTATGCGACGTGGTGGATCCGGCAGGCGATCACCCGCTCGATCGCCGACCAGGCGCGCACGATCCGCATCCCGGTGCACATGATCGAGACGATCAACAAGATCGTTCGGACATCGCGCCAGATGCTGCACGAGATTGGTCGCGAGCCGACCCCGGAGGAGCTGGCCGAAAAGCTGGCCATGCCGCTGGAGAAGGTCCGGAAGGTCCTCAAGATCGCCAAGGAGCCGATCTCCCTCGAGACGCCCATCGGCGACGAGGAGGACAGCCACCTCGGCGACTTCATCGAAGACAAGAACGTCGTCCTGCCGATCGACGCGGCGATCCAGTCGAACCTGCGCGAGACCACGACTCGGGTGCTCGCCTCGCTCACGCCGCGCGAGGAACGCGTGCTGCGCATGCGTTTCGGCATCGGCATGAATACCGACCACACCCTCGAGGAGGTCGGCCAGCAGTTCTCCGTGACCCGCGAGCGCATCCGGCAGATCGAGGCGAAGGCGCTGCGGAAGCTGAAGCACCCCTCGCGCAGCCGGAAGCTCAGGAGCTTCCTGGACAACTGAGCCCCCGCCGCGGCCAAGGCCGCGGCGCCTCCCCGTCGACCGCGTTGCCACGGCGCTGCGCGGCATCCACTCTGGCGCCATGCTCGAACGCCGCCCGCCAACGCCCGGTTTGCCGACGGCCTTCGCGGACGGTTCGGAAGCCGACGACGTGCCTTTCGGCGCGTTGCAGCCCTCCGTCGGCATCCGCGACTGGCTGCTCGGCGAGGGCGCCCGGATGCCCAACGCCGAGGAGCTGCTCGCCGGGCTCGCCGAGCGCCTGATCGCCATCGGCGTCCCCGTCGACCGCGCCTCGACGGCGATCGACACCCTGCACTCGGAATATGCCGGCGTCGGCCGGATCTGGACCCGGGACGGCGGCACCACCGTGCGGCTGTTCCCGCACGGTGCCCGCTCGACGGACGCCTACCTCAACAGCCCGTTCCATACCGTCCACGAGACCGGGGAGTGGCTGATCCTCGACCTCGCGGAGACGCCGGACGACGCCTTCGCGATCGTGCCGGACCTGAAGACCAGCGGCTACACCCACTACGTGGTGGCGCCACTGTTCTTCACCAACGGCACGAAGAACGGCATCACCTTCGCCACCCGGGCGCCGGAGGGTTTCCGAGACGACGATATTGCGATCCTGCGATTCGTCATGCCGGCGCTGGCGGCGGTCATGGAGATGCGTGTCCTCAACAAGCAACTCGACCACGTCCTGCGGCTCTACGTCGGCGACGAGCCGCACCGGGCAATCCTGGCGGGCGACATCCGCCGAGGGAAGGTCACGCGGATCCGCTCGGCGATCCTGTTCGCCGACATGCGCGACTATACCCGCACCTCCGCCGACATGACCCCCGAGGAGGTGGTAGGCCTGCTCAACGTCTTCTTCGACTGCCTCGTACCGCCGATCGAGCGCGAAGGCGGCGAGGTGTTGAAGTATCTCGGCGACGGCCTGCTGGCGATTTTTCGCGAATCCGGAGACGATCTCGGCGGCGCCGCCAAGGGCGCGCTCACGGCGGCGCAGCATGCGCTGGCGGCTCTCGACGAAGCCAACGCCCTGCACCAGTTCCCCGTGCCGGTGGCCGCCGGCATCGCCCTCCATCACGGCGAGGCCGCCTATGGCAATGTCGRCTCGGGCTCCCGTCTCGACTTCACGGTGATCGGCCGGGACGTGAACCTCGCGAGCCGCATCGCACAGCTCAACCGCACCCTCGGCGAGCCGCTGCTGATGTCGAAGCCGTTCGTGGATTTTCTCTGGGGGGATCCGGTCTCGCTGGGCGAACACCGGCTCAACGGCTTCGACGAGCCCATGGCGGTGTTCCGCCCGAAATTCCTGCGTCCGCGCAAGCCGAACTGACACAGCTTCCGACCGCAGGCGGATCGTATCTTTCCGCTGCGTGCAGAGGTGCCGTGGTCATCGCCTCACGATGGCCTGGATCCGCGCCGCACCCTTCGTACGGTCCAGAAACGGCCAATCCGGGACGAACTCCGTGCTGTAGGCGGATTGCTGACAGCCCCAAACGGGGTCGATCATCCTGGCGAGCGCTTTCTTGGCCAGATCGCCGATCAAAGCGCGAACATCGTCGGGCACGCCTGTTTGATCTAGTATTTCCAAGCAATTAAACAGGCAACACCGGTACTGATTTGTATAGTATGCGTGTATGGATAATTCCTGCCGCAATCCGTAGGCGTATATCCAAGGCTCCAAGTCTATTCCTTCGGAGGGCATCTTCAGAAAAATTCCGGCCTCGGCGAAGTAATACCCAGTGACAAAATCTTTCTTGTGTCGGCAATAACGGCTCGCCCCATATCGGGCCTCGGCCCGCTCCGGCGCCAACTGAATCGCCCGATTGTAGATTTTTAAGACACTGTCTTTTGGCCTGTCAAATTGCTCCATGATAACGGCTGCGACGATCAAGCTTTTGTATATCTCTTCGTCTCCGTGGCCGAGCTCGGTTCGCTTCAGAAACAATTCCAGCGCCTCTTTGCTCTTGCCAGATTTATGATAGTAATCTGCCAAGTAGAATGTGTATCTTGCACGAAGGAATGGATTTTCTTCGGAATAAAGGGCTTTTTCCAGGACGGCGATGTCGCGCGAAACGGTATCCTTATCCCGCCGACGCGCACCGTCGTGGCCGCGCCGAATCGAGAGAGGCAGAAGCGTTCGAGTCGGCTGTCCTGGAGCGTGCAGAAACTCATGGATCACACCGACATATTCCCATTCCCACGAGTTGTTGATGAGATGCCTTCGGGTATACACGTTTTCCGTATCGATAATTGTAAAACTATATGATGCGTCGCATAGCTTCGGCAGCTCGAAATCATCGGTTATGATCAGCTCGTCGTCGGCATCGATGATGAGGGAATACGGCGCATGCGAGCGCGCCAATCTCAACGACTCCGATCGATTGTATGCGAAATCGACCCAGGGCCGCTCGAACAGCGTACCCGGCAGATCCGCCATTGCCGCGCGGATGACGTCCTGAGTGCCATCCGTCGAGCCCGTATCGACGATCACCCAATGATCGATCATAGGGCGAACAGAATCCAAGCATCGCCGAATAACGTGCGCCTCATTCTTCACAATCATCGACAAACAGATTGTCTGACCAAACTTATTCATACTCGCAAATCCCGAAGCGCACCGAATGACAAGCGCGCGTTTTTACACATCTACGGATGCAGACTTGAACGCAATATGACGCTACAGCATGTAATGCATCAATTCGAGTCTCGAAGCGACATCGATTCGCGGCGTGTCTGATCGTTAATCGAAAGCTTTAATTCCAAATATGGGTAGACAATTCTGCTGCCATCAGAATTTGATTAAACGTATTGGCTGAAATTCTGGAGAATTATTTAGCGATCGACATCGCTCCAAAGCATCTTGGCGCGATGGATGCTGCGGACGCAAAGGTGGCGACCGGCGAGTCCGTCTCAGCACGCCAATCCGGCCAGATCCGGATCGTGCCTCTCGACAGTCCCCATGGGTGCTCAGCCCCGAAGCGTCATCGTCGCGCCGCTGACACTGAAATCGCGCAGGCGCTTCAGGAACGACATCCCGAGCAGGCTCGTGGTGAGGCGCCCGCGGGGGATGATCACGGCGTCGACGTCGCGCACGGTGATCGATCCGACCTGCATCACCGCGATCCGGATCGGCGCCACGTTGACGGTCCCGTTCGCCGTGTTCCAGACCCGGTTGAAGTCTTTCGGGGCGACCCTGATCCCGATCCTGTCGGCATCCTCTTCCGAGAAAGCGCAGGAACTCGCACCGGTATCCACCATCATCGGCAGAGCCCGGCCGTCCATCAGGGCGTTCACGAAGAAATGGCCGTTGCGGCCGGCCTGCAGCGCGACGCCGACCACGCCGCTATCCCCGGCGGGCAAGGGGAGCGGAACAGCAATCGCCGGAGCCGAATCCGCACGGGTGCGCTCGCGGAGCTTCTGGAACGCCGTGGCGGACAGGAAGCCGATCGTGCAGACGACAACGAATGTGCGCACGCGTCCCGTCCCGGCCCGAGCCATCGGAGCCGGTTTGGCCGAGGATCCGTGAAGGGCTGGTACCCGACGCGCAACCTGCCGGCGTCGGCGGCCGGATTTCGTCCGGCTTGGTATCCGAGCGGTGACTGAGACCGGGGAATGTCCATCCGGCGCGGATGCCTCACCGGCGGCGGGGTTGACCAGGGCCGCGCGGACGACCAAGTCTCTTCCCGTTCCAGGGAGATCCCCGGCAAGGGGCTGAGAAACCGCTGGCTCGTCCGTCAGGACCTGCGGCGCGGAAATCCTTCGAACCTGATCCGGCTCATACCGGCGTAGGGATTGGACCGCGGCCGCCCGGACGGGCAGGTCACAGCTTCTCACCGAAGCACCCGGCCCGATCCTCGCGACGGCACTTCGCGGAGATGCCTGTGCCCCTCGACCGCCCCGCCTCACCGATCGGTCGCCGCCGCAGCCCCGACGGCTTCGCCGCACCCGCGAGCCTGCCGGGCCGGACCGACGTCGCCGTCATCGGCGGCGGGCTGATCGGGCTCTCGATCGCGTGGCGGCTCGCCCGGGCAGGCCGAGCCGTGACGGTACTGGAGCGTGCGACGATCGGGTCCGGCGCGAGCCTCGCCGCCACCGGCATGCTGGCCCCCGCGGCGGAGCACGAGCCCGGCTCCGACCCGCTTCTGCCCCTCGCCCTGGAATCGCTCCGGCTCTGGCCGGGGTTCCGCGACGCCCTCGAAGCCGAATCCGGCCGCGCGATCGATTACCGGCCCGACGGGACCCTGGTGCTTGCGGTCGGCCGCGACGAGGTGGAGCGCCTGCGTTTCCGCTTCGATCTGCAGCGCCGGTCGGGCCTCGACGTCACCTGGCTGCCGGGCAGCGAGGTCCGGCGCCTGGAACCGGGCCTGCGCCCCTCGGTCACCGCCGGGATCCACTGCCCGCTGGACCACCAGGTCGACCCGCGACTGGTCATGGACGCCCTCGCCGAGGCCTGCCGCCGGGCCGGCGTCATCCTGGCGGAGCGGACACCCGTCAGCGCCCTCGACTGGTCGGGGGATCGCGTGACCGGCGTCCGGGTCGGCGAGGACGGCGTCGCGGCGGACACCGTGGTCATCGCCTCCGGTGCCTGGAGCGGGGAGGGCGGATTGCTGCCTGAGGATCTCGCCCTGCCGGTCCGCCCGCTGAAGGGCCAGTCCCTGGCCGTGCGCACCACCGCCCGTACGGGCACCCTCGGCCGGATGATCTGGACCGAGCAGGTCCACATGGCACCGAAGGGCGACGGCCAGCTCATCGTCGGCGCCACCGTGGAGGATTGCGGCTTCCGGCCCGGCGTCAACGCGGGCGGGCTCTACGCCCTGCTGGAGGGCGCGCGCCGGGTGCTGCCCGGAATCGAGGAGATGGAAGTCGAGGCGGTCTGGAGCGGCTACCGTCCCACATCGGACGACGATGCGCCGATCCTCGATGTACTCGCCCCCGGCCTCGTTGCCGCCACCGGACACCACCGCAACGGTTACCTGCTCGCCCCCGTCACCGCCGACGCCGTCGCGGACCTCGTCCTGCGCGGCGCGCTGCCCGAGGTGGCCCGGCCCTTCACGCGGGCGCGCTTCGGACGCCCCGAGCGCCTGAGGGCCTCGGCATGAAGCTCTTCGTCAACGGGGAGCCGCGCGACTCCTCGGCCGAGACCGTGGAGTCCCTGTTCCGCCAGGAGGCGGAGGAGGGCGGCATCGAGAGCCCGCAGGGCGTCGCCATCGCGCTGAACGGCCGTGTGCTGCGTCGCCGGGATTGGGAGCAGACCCCGATCGCGGACGGCGACCGCGTCGAGATCGTCCGCGCCATGCAGGGAGGTTGAGCATGAACCCCACCGTCACGCCGCTGCACTCCGGGAGCGGGGAGGGCAGCCTGACGATCGCCGGAGTGACCCTGTCGTCCCGGTTGTTCATCGGCACCGCTGGCTATCCGACGCAGGCGATCATGCGCGACGCCGTCCAGGCGAGCGGCGCCGACGTCGTGACCGCCTCGATCCGCCGCGTCTCGCTCCAGGGTCACGGCTCCGACACGGTGACGATCCTCAAGGGCAAGCGCTTCCTGCCGAACACCGCCGGCTGCGAGACCGCCCGCGACGCGATCATGACCGCGGAGCTGGCCCGGGAGGCCCTCGACACTAACTGGATCAAGGTCGAGGTGATCGGTGACCGGGAGACGCTCTACCCGGATGTCGCCGAGCTGATCGAGGCCTGCCGCCACCTCGTGGACGACGGCTTCGTGGTCCTGCCCTACTGCAACGACGACCCGATCGTCTGCCAGCGCCTGGAAGATCTCGGCTGCGCCGCCGTGATGCCGATGGGTTCGCTGATCGGCTCCGGGATGGGGATCGCGAACCCGGCCAACCTCGAGCTGATCTGCCGCCGCGCCACGGTGCCGGTGGTGGTCGATGCCGGGATCGGCACGGCCTCGGACGCGGTGATCGCCATGGAGCTGGGCGCCTCCGCCTGCCTGATCAACACCGCCGTCGCCAAGGCCGACGATCCGGTGCGGATGGCCAGCGCCATGCGGCGCGCGGTGGAGGCCGGGCGCGACGCCTATCTGGCGGGGCGGATCCCGCGCCGCGGCCGGGCTGAACCGTCGAGCCCGCAGCTCGGCCTCGTCGGCTCGTGAGGGGACTGCCGTCACCGCTCCTGGCGGTGACGGACCGCCACGGGCATCCGCGCCCCCTCGCCGAGACCGTGCAGGCGATCCTGGCGGGTGGCGGCCGCTGGATCTGGCTCCGGGACCGCGATCTGGAGCCGGAGGCGCGCCGGCGCCTCGGGGAGGCCGTCGCCGAACGCGTGCGGGCGGCGGGCGGCGTGCTCACGGTGGGCGGGGACGTGGAACTGGCGCGCACCCTCGGCGCGGACGGCGTGCATCTCGGCGGCGGGTCGGCTCCGGCCGCGATCGCGGCGGCGCGGGCGGCCCTGGGGGCGGAGGCGCTGATCGGCGTGTCGGCCCACGCACCACACGAGGTCGCGGCTGCGGCAAAGGCCGGGGCCGACTATGTCACGCTCAGCCCGATCTTTCCGACGGCGAGCAAGCCGGGATACGGGCCGGCGCTCGGCCTAAAAGGCCTCGCTGCCCAAGCCGGCGGGCTTCCGGTGGTGGCACTGGGCGGCATCGGCCCCGACGAGGCCCCGCATTGCCGCAGGGCCGGTGCGGCGGCTTTCGCCGTCATGGGGGGCATGATGGGGGCCGCCGATCCTGCAAGCGCCACGCGGACCTTGCTGAAGGCCTGGAACGCAGCCGGTCCCGTGCCTGCGTGAGCGCCTCGCACCGTCTTCGGTCGACGGCTTCGAACGGCCGTCCGCGAGCCCGGCCCGACGCGATCCAAACGGTCGCACGGCGCCCGATCAGGTCGCGCCGCGCCGGGAGACCGGGATGCGCTCAGTCCCGGGCCAGCTGAGCCCGGCCGATGGCGAAGACACGCCCGTCGCCGAGGAGATGGGCGGTGAATCCCTTCGGGAACAGGCTTTCGATAGCCTTCTCGCGGACATTGAGACCGCCCGCATAGGCGCCGAAAGCCGGCATCACCAGGCGCGTGCCGTCGGTTACGAAGCAGCGGCGGCGCACCGCTCGGCCGCGCATCGCGACCTTGCCGCAGGGATGCAGATGGCCGGCGATCTCCCCCGGCGTCGGTTCGGGGCTCGGTTCGTGTCGCAGGACGAGGCCGCCGATCGTCAGCGCCCCGGCGTAGCGGCCGCCGACACCTTCGCTGACGGCCGCGTCATGATTCCCGGCGATCCAGATCCAGTCGCGTCCTTCCTGAAGCGCGGCCACCATGGCGCGGTCGCCCGGCTCCATGCGCTCGGGTCCGCGGGCGTCGTGGAAGGAATCGCCCAGGGCGACCACGCGGGCGGGGTCGTGGCGCACCACCGCCTCGTGCAGGCAGGCCAGGGTCTCACGGGTGTCGTAGGGCGGAAGGAACTGGCCGGTGCGCGCCGCGTAGGAGGAGCCCTTCTCCAAGTGGAGGTCGGACACGATCAGCGTGCGGTGCTCCGGCAGCCAGAGGCCGCCGCACAGGTCCAGCACCAGGGTCTCGCCCGCAAGTTGCAGGGTCGGGTGCTTGTGAGTCTTCTCGAGTCTCAGGCCGGCCGCCAAGATCGCATCCTCGGTGTCGTCGGGGGAGGGCGGATCGACGGTCAGGACAGAGCCTCTTGGAGAAGCTCCGCCTCGGCCTCCGCCAGGATCTCGTCGGCGCCCTCGCCGTAGACCCGCTCGCGCCCGATCTCGAGCATCACGGACACGGAGAGCGGCGAGACCCGGTCGAGAGACCTGTGGATGATTCGCCCCTGGATGCGCTCTAGCATCATGCCGAGGCGCCTCACGTCGAGGAGTCCGGTTGCCGCATCCTGCCGCGCGGCCCGCAGCAGCAGGTGATCGGGCTGGTGCTTGCGCAGCACGTCGTAGATCAGGTCGGTCGAGATCGTGACCTGCCGGCCGGACTTCTTCTGCCCCGGATGGTGGCGCTCGATCAGCCCGGCGATCACCGCGCATTGCCGGAAGGTACGCTTCATCATCGCCGACTCGTCGAGCCAGGCCTCCAGGTCGTCGCCCAGCATGTCGACGGCGAAGAGGTCGCCGATGAAGTCGGTATCGCGCGCAGCGCGCTCGGACAGGTCGCGGGTCGTCCAGATGGCGATGCCGTAATCGTTGGCCGCGAAGCCCAGGGGCCGCAACCCGTCGCGCTCCAGCCGGCGGGTGAGGAGCATCCCGAGGGTCTGGTGGGCGAGGCGCCCCTCGAACGGGAAGGCGGTCAGGTAATAGCGTTTGCCCCGGGGGAACGTCTCGACCAGCAGGTCGCGTTCGCCCGGCAGGACCGAGCGCCGGCGCTGCTGGTGCAGGTACTCGCCGATCTGCTTCGGCAGCCGGTCCCAGGCGAACGGGTCGGCGATGAGCGCCCGGACACGGGCCGCCAAGAAGGTCGAGAGCGGGAATTTCGCCCCGGCGTAGGACGGGATCGCCGGGTCGGTACCGGGCGGTGCGCGGGTTACGAGGCACTCGTCCTCGGCAAGACCCTCGAAGCGCAGGGTCTCGCCGGCGAACAGGAACGTGTCGCCCACCGTCAGCGTCTCGGCGAAATCGTCCTCGATCTCACCCAGCACCCGGCCGGATTTCGGCAGGACCGTCCCGGGCTTACCCCGCAGCGTCCGGCTGAGGCGCACCCGAACCCGCGCCGCCTCCACGATCGTGCCGACATTCATCCGGTAGGCCTGGGCGGTGCGGGCGTCGCGCACGCGCCAGAGGCCATCCGGCCCGCGCAGGATCTTGGCGAAGCGCTCGTAGGCGCGCAGGGCGTAGCCGCCGGTGGCGACGTAGTCGACCACCTGCTCGAAGGATTCCCAGGTGAGCCCGGCATAGGGCGCCGCCGAGACGATCTCGTCGTAGAAGTCGACCGGGTCGAAGGCGTCTGCGCAGGCCATGCCGAGCACGTGCTGGGCGAGCACGTCGAGGGCGCCCTGGCGGGCGTCGGGCGTGTCCTGCGCGGCCTGCTCGACGGCGTCGAGGGCCGCTTGGCATTCGAGCATCTCGAAGCGGTTTCCGGGGACGAGGTAGGCCTTCGACGGCTCGTCCATCCGGTGGTTGGCCCGGCCGATCCGCTGCATGATCCGGCTGGCGCCCTTCGGCGCGCCGACATTCACGACGAGGTCGACGTCACCCCAGTCGATGCCGAGGTCGAGGGTTGCGGTGCAGACGATCGCCCGCAACTGGCCGGCCGCCATGGCCGCCTCGACCCGGCGGCGCTGCTGCGCGTCGAGGGAGCCGTGATGGATGGCGATCGGCAGGGCGTCCTCGTTGAGGCGCCACAGCTCCTGGAAGGTGTACTCGGCCTGGAGGCGGGTGTTCACGAAGACCAAGGTCGTCCGGTGGTCCTTGATCAGGTCGTAGATGGCCGGCATCGAGTGCCAGGCGGTGTGGCCGGAGATCGGCAGCGCCCGGCCGAGGTCGAGCATGCGCAGGTCCGCCTTCGCGCCGCCCGCCACGGTGACGAGGTCGGCCATGGGGGAGTTGTTTTTCCCTTCCCTTGCAGAGGGGGGAGCGAGGTCCTGGTTCTGCGGCACCAGATACTTCCGCAGCTCATCCGGCTCGCGCACGGTCGCGGAGAGCCCGATCACCGCGAGCCCCGGGCTCAGCCGGTGCAGCCGCGCCAGCGCCAATGACAGAAGATCGCCGCGCTTCGAGGTGACCAGTGCGTGCAGCTCGTCGAGCACCACGCAGCGCAGCCCCGCGAAGAAATCCGCCGCCTCGCGATGGGCGATCAGCAGGGCCAGCTGCTCCGGCGTCGTGAGCAGGATGTCCGGCGGCCGGCTGATCTGGCGGGTACGCTTGTGCGCGGGGGTGTCGCCGGTGCGGGTCTCGACGCGCACCGGTAGATCCATCTCGGCGATGGGCGCGTCGAGGTTGCGGGCGATGTCGACGGCAAGCGCCTTGAGCGGCGAGACGTAGAGCGTGTGCAGACCCGTGGGCTTCAACGGCTGCGGCCCGCGCTCCGCGAGGGCGACGAGGCTCGGAAGAAATCCCGCGAGCGTCTTGCCCGCGCCGGTCGGCGCGACCAGCAGGGCCGAGCGACCGGCCCCGGCGATGCGCAGGAGATCGAGCTGGTGGGACCGGGGCGCCCAGCCGCGTGCCGCGAACCAGGCCCGGAACCGCTCCGGCAGGATCTCGGACGGATCGCTCAGGCGAGCGCCATCAGGAAGCGGTCGATCAGCTCCAGCGCCCGCTCGCTCATCGGGCTGGGGTAACGGGCGAAGACGTGGCAGCCGCCCGGGTAGATCGCCGTATGGCCGCCATTGCCCGCCGCGGCCCAGCGCGCTGACATGTACAGCGTGTCGTCGAGGAGCGGATCGGCGGTGCCGATGGTGAACAGGGCCGGGGGCAGGCCCTTGAGCTCCGCGTAGATCGGCGAAACGTCCGGCCGGCGCCGGTCGATGCCCTCGCGGACATAGCCGTCGGCGAACGCGGTGAGGTCGCGGGTGTTCACGACGAGCCGCTCCTCGCCCCAGTTCCGCACGGACGGAGTCAGGCCCAGGTCGAAGAAGCCCGCATTGAGGTTGGCGCCCCGAAACGCCCGCGGCAGGTTGTGCTTGTCGCGCAGCCGCAGCAGCACCATCACGGCGAGGTGGGCGCCGACCGATTCCCCGCCGATGGTCAGCGCGTGGACGCCGAATTCGGCCTTGCCGGGACCGGCCAGCCACACGGCGGCGGCCTCACAGTCGAGCAGTGCCGCCGGGTAGGGATGCTCCGGGGCGAGGCGGTACTCCACCGACAGGGCGACGAAGCCGCAGGTATCGGCGATGCGCTCCAGCCAGGGATCCTGCTCGTCGGCCGAGCCCCAGACCCACCCGCCGCGATGGATGTGCAGATAAGCGCCGCGGAGCTTCGTGCCGGGCTTGGGCCGCACGACGCGGAGCTTGAGCGGACCGCCGGGGCCGTCGATCGTCAGCCACTCCGCCCGGGCGCTGTGCGGCATGGCGGGGGCCGCCTTCGTGCCGAGGCGGCGGCGCTCGCGGACCTCGTCAATCGGCAGCGACCAGGGGTCGGGCAGGGCGGCATGCGCCGCGACGATCTCGGCATTGAGCCGGAGCGTCTCGGGATCGATGGTCGCCGGGTCGAACAAGGCGTGGTCGATCATCGCGCGTATGGTCCCGTCGGCACTCAGAGCCTCTCACACCTCTCCCGATCCCCGGGAGTCGTCCCTTTGGCCGAGGCGACGCCGCAACCATCCCGCGTTGCGTTCCGCCCCGTCCCCATCTTGGCGTGCGCGACGCCGCTTGCCATCTGCACGGCACGGGAGAAACCCGCCAACGCCCGATCCGCGCTCGGGTTTCGACGCGGTGTGGTGCGCCGGCCACGGTTCCGCCCCCTTCGTCGCCGATCCGAAGGCCCTGAAGCTTCACGAGGACGCAATGCTCGTCGATCACGACCGGCGCCGGCAAGGCTTTCAACAGGGCGCCCCACCGCCGAACGCCGCGTATGGGGCGGAGGATTACCGGTCGCGCCCCTCCGCGCTGCGCCGCTTCCTCGGCGGCTCGCCGGCCGGCGTCTTCCTGCGCCTCCTGTTCCTGTCTGTCCTGGTCGGCGCCTTCCTGTCGATGCTCGGCCTGACGCCGGGCCGCCTGTTCTGGCACCTGTACGATTCGGCCCGGGCGCTGATCGATGTCGGCCTCGCCTCGCTGCACGATTTCGGCGGCTGGATCGTCGCCGGCGCGATCGTGGTCGTGCCGCTCTGGCTGATCGCGCGCCTCTTCGCCGTCTCGCGCTGACGGGTCTGCCCGGCGCCGCACAACCGCGTCCAGGTCGAGGGATGATGCACGCCGTCGCCAGCTCGGGGCGCCCGACCCATCGCCGCGTCCTAGCGCTGGCGCTGCCCATGACGCTCGCCAACGTCACCACGCCGATGCTCGGCTTCGTGGGCGCGGCCGTGATCGGCCGGCTCGGGGACGCGGCGCTGCTCGGCGCGGTGGCCTTGGGCGCGGTGATCTTCGACGCGATCTTCTGGTCGTTCGGTGCCCTGCGGATGGCCACCGCCGGCCTCACCGCGCAGGCGGTCGGCGGAGGGGACGGGGCCGAAATCGACCGCATCCTCGCCCGCGCCCTTGCGGCGGGCGTGCTGATCGGCCTCGTCCTGGTCGTCCTCCAAGTGCCGCTCGCCCGGCTGGCCTTCGCCATCAGCGGGGCGAGCGAGGCCGTGACGGCCGGTCTGGCGACCTACTTCCACATCCGCATCCTGTCCGCCCCGTTCGTGCTGGCGAGCTACGGCGTCCTCGGCTCGGTCCTGGGACGGGGGCGCACCGATCTCGGCCTGCTGCTCCAAGTCGCGATCAACCTGACCAATGTCGGGCTGACGCTCACCCTGGTCCTGGGCTTCGGCTTCGGGCTTGCCGGCGCGGCGCTGGCGACGCTCGGCGCGGAGGCCTTCGGCCTCTGCCTCGGTCTGATCGCCCTGGCGCGTCTCGGCTCGCGGCCGTTCCGGGTTCCGCTGCGCGACCTCCGCGACGCCGCGGCGCTCCGCAAGACGCTCCGCGTCAACCTCGACGTGATCCTGCGCACCCTCGCGCTGATCACCGGCCTCGTCCTGTTCTCGGCTTTGGGCGCCCGGCAGGGCGACGTGGTCCTGGCTGCCAACGCGGTCCTGTGGAATCTCTTCCTGATCGGCGGCTTCTTCCTCGACGGCTTCGCCACCGCGGCCGAGACCCTGTGCGGGCAGGCGGTGGGCGCCCGCGACGCGGATGCGTTCGAGGCGGCCGCTTCCTTGAGCCTGCGCTGGTGCCTGGGCTTCGGGCTTGCGGTCAGCCTGCTCGCGCTGGCGGGCGGTCCCGCCTTCATCGATGCCGTGACGACGAACGGAGCGGTGCGCGAGGTCGCGCGGTCGTACCTGCTCCTCGCGGCCCTCGCGCCCTTCGCAGCCGCCGCACCCTTCGCGTATGACGGGATCTATATCGGCGCGACCTGGACCCGGGCGATGCGCAACCTGATGGGGTGCGCCCTCGCTGCATACGGCGCGATCCTCGTCCTCGTGCACACCCTCGGCCTCGGCAATGCCGGGTTGTGGCTGGCCTTCGTGGCCTTCCTCGGCGCCCGGGGCCTGGGCCAGGCGATCGCCTACCCGGCGCTGGCCCGCCGGACCTTCCTGACGATGCCGTCGCCCGCGCTCAGACCGGCTGCGTGAGCACGGATCTAGTGCGGGTCCTTCCAGGTCGTAGTGGTGGCGGCCGGCCTGGGGCGGGCGACGGTACCCGTGGAGCGCGGCAGGACCGCCTCGGCCCGGCGCGGATACGCCCGGCGGCTCGCATAGCCGTAGCGGCGGCCCCGGCGCACATGACGGCGGCCGCGCTCGGACGAGTTGCCGACGAAGCCGCCGACCACGGCGCCGGCGACGGCCCCGATCGGGCCGCCCACCAGCGCCCCGGCGACGGCGCCGGAGCCGACGCCGAGGGTCGTCCGGCTCTGCGCCCGGGCCACTTCGGGAGCCGACAACGTCCCGAGCAAGGCGAGAACGACCAAGACTTTGCGCATCGTAGAGCTTCCGGCCTTCGTGGACTGGTTTCAGGCAGCCTTTAACCGGCGGAACGTGACCAAACCGCGGCCTGGAACTGCGAAGACCGGCGCCGGTGTCAAACCGCGCAGGGACTCACGCCGCTCACCCTTTGGGGTGTGGCGCGGCCGGCTTCGTGCTTTAGGGTGCAGTGCAACGACGGGAGGCCGCGCGACGGCCCAGGAGGGAGAAGCCGATGGCCACGACGACCGATCTGCGCCTGCGCCGGAGCGTGCTCTACATGCCCGGCTCGAACCAGCGGGCGCTCGACAAGGCCAAGACCCTGCCGGTGGACAGCATCATCCTCGACCTGGAAGACGCCGTCGGCCCGGAGGAGAAGGAGATCGCCCGCCAGCAGGTCTGCGCCGCCGTGAAGAGCGGCGACTATGGCAGCCGCGAGCTGGTGATCCGCGTTAATGCCCCTCAGACGCCCTGGGGCGAGGCGGATCTCCACGCCGCCATCGAGGCCAAGCCCGATGCGATCCTGATGCCGAAGGTGTCGTCGCCGGCGGTTCTCGAAAGCATCGCGGACCGCCTCGAATCCCTCGATGCGCCGGACGGCATCGCGATCTGGGCGATGATCGAGACCCCGGCCTCGATCCTCAACATCCAGGAGATCGCCCGGGCCAAGCGCGACCCGCGCAACCGTCTGACCTGCCTCGTGCTCGGCACCAACGACCTCGCAAAGGACACCTGGGCCAAGATCGTGCCCGGGCGCGTGCCGATGCTGCCCTGGATGATGATGGCGCTGGCCGCCGCCCGTGCCGAGGGTCTGGCGATCCTCGATGGCGTCTACAACGACATCGCCGACACCGAGGGCTGCCGCGACGAGTGCCGGCAGGCCCGCGACCTCGGGTTCGACGGCAAGACGTTGATCCACCCCACGCAGCTGGAACCGGCCAACACCTCCTTCGCCCCCACCGAGGAGGAGGTGCGCCGGGCCAAGCTGGTGATCGAGGCGTTCGAGCGGCCGGAATATGCGAAGCGCGGCGCGATCAAACTGGAGGGCCGCCTCTACGAGCGGCAGCATCTCGGCGTGAACCGCAGGGCGGTGACCTGGGCCGAGGCGATCAAGGCGAAGGGGTTCTGAGCGCCTCTCCGACCCCCTCGCCGGCCCCTCAGCCGGGCGGGCGTCTCGGCGAGCGGAGCGGAGGCGGGAAGGCCGCGCGCGGATCATCACCGCCGGCCCGCGCCCCCCCGGGGTCGCGGTGCTGCCCGCCTGAGGACCTGCGCATCGAACCAGCGACCCAACGCGGGAGCATCGGGAACGCAGCGTCGGCGACCGCAAAGTCCTCCGGGAATCGCGCCCGTCCCCGCCCGACCTACGAGGTGGCGGGTCCGTAAGGCGGCCGCGGGATCGCCCGGTGCGCGGCCCGCAAGGCTGCCGACCAGCGCTCGCGCAGGTCGTGGAAATAACCCTCGCCGGCCTCGATCCGGTGATTCACTTCGAGGCTGAGGGCATTCCGGCGGGCGACCGCGATGTCGATCGGCAGGCCGACGCCCAGGTTCGACCGCATGGTCGAATCCATCGAGACCAGGCTGACCTTCAGGGCGTCGTACAGGTCGGTGGTGTACCTCACCGCCCGGTCGAGGATCGGCTTGCCGTATTTGTGCTCGCCGATCTGGAGGAACGGCGCGTCGGTGCTGCACTCGATGAAGTTGCCCGCCGAGTAGATCAGGTACAGCCGCATCTCGCCGTTGCCGATCTGGCCGCCGAACAGGAGGGAGATCGAGAACCGGATATTGGCCGCCTCGAACCCGTTCTGCTCGATCGCGCGCACGTGCCGGATGGCGCGGCCGATGAGCTGCGCCGCCTGGAACATGGTCGGGGCCTCGACGAGCTTCTGCGGCGGCTCGTCCTCCTCGCCGGGCACGCCCTCCTGAAGCAGGCTCAGGACCGACTGGGTGATCGACAGGTTGCCGGCGGAGGCCAGCATCATCACCCGCTCGCCCGGCACGTTGAAATGGTGCAGCTTGCGGTAGGTCGAAATGTCGTCCAGCCCCGCATTGGTGCGGGTGTCGGCGACCATCACGAGTCCCTCCTCGACAAGGACACCGACGCAGTAGGTCATCGTCTTCGCGCTCTCGTGCGGTCCGGCGGACCGGAGTCGGGACAGTCAGGATTGAGTGGCGGCCCTGCCTTGCTCGACGCGAAGCTTCACGTCCAGTGTTTCGGTGCCACCGCCGGTGCGGCTGCCGCGGATCGGCGCCGCCCCGAGGTAATCGAGGCCGGTGGCGACGCGGATGACATTGTCGGTCGGGCTCGCGTCGAAGCACGGGTCGAACGCCACCCAGCCGAGGTCCGGCACCAGCGCCTCGACCCAGCCGTGGGGCGCCTCGACGTCCGCCTGTCCGTCGTCGCGGGCGCGGTAACCGGCGACGTAGCGGGCCGGGATGCCGATATGCCGGGCGGCGGCGATGAAGACGTGGGCGAGATCCTGACAGACACCGCTCCCGGTCGCGAAGGCCTTGGCGGCCGGAACGGCGATGGAGGCCGGACCGGCCTCGTAGGCGACCGCGCCGTTCACGGCGCCGAGCAGGCGGTGGAGCAGGGGGAGCGTCGCGCTGTCGCCCGCCGTCGCCACGCGCTCGGCGAAGGCATGAAGCTCCGGACTCGCGGCGCACAGATCCGTCTCGCGCAGGTAGAATTCGTCCGGCAGGCGTTCGATCGTGCCGCGCACGACGCCCTGCGTGTCGTCGGTGTCCACCTCGCCGGTGACCCGGATGGTGAGGGCGTCGGACGGCTCGTCCGGCGTGAACCAGTGGACGATGTTGCCGAACCCGTCCTCGCGGGCGGTGAGCCGTCCGTCCACGGTGGTGTCGATCCGCCAGGTCCGGACGTATTGCCCGTCATGGTCCCGGGGCGTCAGCCGCAGGACCTGCACGAGCCCGCGGGCCGGCTGCTCGTAGGTGTAGATGGTCTCGTGGACCACGCGGATGCGCATGCGCCGTCCTGTCCGTCTTTCGTCAGCCGACGAGATACTGCTTGGCGATCGCCTCGCCGACGTTGTTGTTCTCGGCGATGAACGCTTCGACGAACTCGTGCAACCCCGAAGCGAAGACGCGGTCGATATCCTCACCCTCCAGCTTCGCCAGCATGTTCCCGGCGAGCCGCTGGCTGGGACCGCGGCGCCCGTAGGCATCGGCGATGAGGTCGAGATACTCGACGATCACGCCATAGCAGTTCGCGAAGGAGCGCGGCATCTGTTTGTTGAGCATCAGCAGATCCGCCACCAGCAGCGGCTTGACGCTCTCGCGGTACACCCAGTGATAGGCGTTGAACGCCGAGACTTCGCGCAGGATCGTGGTCCACTGGAAATAGTCGAGGCTGCCGCCCACCGTCTCGTCGTGCGGCAGCAGGATCTGGTACTTCACGTCGAGGATGCGGGCGGTGTTGTCGGCCCGCTCGATCGCGGTGCCGAGTCGCGTGAACCAGAAGGCGTCGTTGCGCAGCATCGTCCGGAAGGCCGAGCCGTCGAAGGTCAGCGAGACGGTCTTCACCCAATCGAGGAAGCGGCCGAACTCGTCGCGGTTCAGATCCTTGCCGGCGTAGTTGCGCAGCTCCAGCCACGCGCCGTTGATCGCGTCCCACATCTCGGTTGTGAGCGCCGTGCGCACCGAGCGGGCGTTCTCCCGGGCGGCTTCGATACAGGAGCGGATCGAGGACGGGTTGTGCGGGCTGAAGGCCAGGAAGTCGCAGACCGTGTCGGCGTTCACCGCGCTGTAGTGATTCTTGAACGCGTCCGGGTCGCCGGCCGAGGCGAGGGCCGAGTCCCACTCGTTGCTCTCGCCGCCGCCGTAGCTCGACGGCAGCGACGCGAAGCGATGCGCCGCATCGAGGATGCGGGCGACGAAGTCGGCACGCTCGACGTAGCGCGAGAGCCAGAAGAGATTGTCGGCAGTCCTGGAGAGCATCTGTCTTCAGCCAAGTCGTGCGGATCTCACAATCCGCGCCGCGGATCGCCCGGAAATCGCGTGGATCTCAGGCGTCGAGCACCCAGGTGTCCTTCGTACCACCGCCCTGGCTGGAATTGACCACCAGGGAGCCTTCCTTCAGCGCAACCCGGGTCAGCCCGCCCGGCACGATGCGGATCTGATCGGCACCGCAGAGCACGAACGGCCGCAGGTCGACATGGCGCGGGGCGACGCCGGAGGCCACGAAGGTCGGGCAGGTGGAGAGCGACAGGGTCGGCTGCGCGATGAAGCCGTCCGGGGCGTGCTTGAGCTTCCGGGCGAAGTCGTCGAGTTCGCGCTTGCTGGCATGCGGCCCGACCAGCATGCCGTAGCCACCCGAGCCGTTGACCTCCTTCACCACCAGGTCCGACAGATTATCCATCACGTAGGCGAAGGCATCCTTCTCGCGGCAGCGATAGGTCGGCACGTTGTGCAGGATCGGCTCCTCGCCGGTGAAGAACTTCACGATCTCCGGCATGTAGCTGTAGACCGCCTTGTCGTCCGAGATGCCGGTTCCGACCGCGTTGGCCAGTGTCACCGACCCGCGCTCGTAAGCGTTCATCAGCCCCGGCACGCCGAGGACCGAGTCCGGCCGGAACACCAGCGGGTCGAGGAAGTCGTCGTCGAGGCGGCGGTAGATCACGTCGACGCGGCGCGGCCCCTCGGTGGTGCGCATGTACACCACGTCGTCCTTGGTGAAGAGGTCGCCCGCCTCCACAAGCTCGACGCCGAGCTTGTCGGCCAGGAACGAGTGCTCGTAGAAGGCCGAATTGTAGCGGCCGGGGGTGAGCAGCACCACCGTGGGATCCCGGGTCGCCGAGACCGGGGCCAGGCTCCGCAGGGTCGCGAGCAGCGCGTCGGGGTAGTTCTCCACGGGCGCGACCCGATGCTTGGAGAACAGGTCCGGGAACAGCCGGAGCATCACCTCCCGGTTCTCCAGCATGTAGGAGACCCCGGACGGGATGCGGGCGTTGTCCTCCAGCACGAAGAAGTCGTTCTCGCCGGTCCGGACGATGTCGATGCCGGCGATGTGCACGTAGAGGTCGTGCGGCACGCGGAAGGACCGCATCTCCATGCGGTAATGGGCGTTGCGGTAGACGAGGTCGGCCGGGATGATGCCGGCCTTGATGCATTCCTGCGCGCCGTAGATGTCCTTCAGGAACAGGTTGATGGCGGTGACCCGCTGTTTCAGCCCGCGTTCCAGGGAGGCCCATTCCGGCTTGGTGATCACCCGGGGGATGATGTCGAACGGGATCAGCCGCTCGGTCGACTCGTTGTCGCCGTAGACCGCGAAGGTGATGCCGATCCGCCGGAACAGCAGCTCGGCCTGGCTGCGGCGGGTGTTGAAGTGCTCGGGCGGCGTCGATTCGAGCCACGCCTTGAGCTGCCCGTAAGCGTCGCGGACGGCGGCCGGATCGGCGGCACCGGGGCCGAACCCGTTCATCTCGTCGAAGGCCGTCACCGCCATCTCGCTCCTCCCGTACGCTCCCGCTCTTGAGGCAAGAGGCGCGCCATCCGTTCATGGCTATATCCGCGCTCGATAACGCTCAAGGCGGCGAGAGGATCAGATCAGTTTCAGGCCTTTCAGGCTGGCGTGACCGTTGCGCCCGAGGATCACGTGGTCGTGGACCACGATCTTCAGCGGCGCCAGCACGGCCACGATCTCGCGGGTCATCGCCACGTCGGCCGCCGAGGGCGACGGGTCGCCGGAGGGGTGGTTGTGCGCCAGGATGATGGCGGTCGCCGAGAGTTCCAGGGCTCGGCGGGCGACCTCCCGGGGATAGACCGGGGTGTGGTCGACGGTGCCGCGCCCCTGCACCTCGTCGGCGATGAGATGGTTGCGCTTGTCGAGGAACAGGACGCGGAATTCCTCGCGCGGAGCGAACGCCATCGTGGCGCGCAGATACTCGTGCAGCGCACTCCAAGACGCCAGCAGAGCCCGCTCGCGGATCGCGCCCCGGGCGAGGCGCCGGGACGCCGCCTCGATCACCTTGAGGTCCGATGCGACGCCTGCGCTCACACCGTCCACCTCCATGAGGCGCGCCGGCTCGGCGCTCACGACCTCGGCGAAGCTGCCGAACCGCGCGACCAGCGCCTTGGCGAGGGGCTTCACGTCGCGCCGGGGGATCGCTCGGAAGAGAACCAGTTCCAGCAACTCGTAATCGGGCAATGCGTCGCCGCCCGCCGCAGAGAACTTCTCCCGCAGGCGGTCGCGGTGGCCGTGGTAGTGCGGCGGCTCCTTGTCGACGGCGGACGGGAGGGCGCCGTCGGCGAACAGCCCGGCCTCGCCGTCGTCCGACCCCGGCGTCACGGCCGGTCAGGCCGCCGGGTTGACGGGCTGGTGCAGCCCCTTCGGCGAGATCGTGAAGACCTCGACGCCGGTCTCGGTGACGCCGACGGTGTGTTCGAACTGGGCGGACAGGGAGCGATCGCGGGTGACGGCGGTCCAGCCGTCGCCCAGCACCTTCACGGACGGGCGGCCGAGATTGATCATCGGCTCGATCGTGAAGAACTGACCGGGCTTGAACGGGACGTCGTAGCTCGCCTCGACGTAATGCAGGATGGTCGGCGCGTCGTGATAGGTGCGGCCGAGTCCGTGTCCGCAGAAGTCGCGCACCACCGAGCAGCGCTCACTCTCGGCATAGGACTGGATCGCTCGGCCGATATCGTTTGTCGAGCCGCCGGGCTTCACCGCCGCGACGCCACGCATCAGCGCCTCGTAGGTGATCTCGCACAGGCGCTGCGCCTTGCGCGGCACCTCGCCGACATAGGCCATGCGGCTCGAATCACCGTGCCAGCCATCGAGGATCAGGCAGATGTCGAGGTTGACGATGTCGCCCTCGCGCAGGGGTTTGTCGTTGGGAATGCCGTGGCAGACCACGTGGTTGATCGAGGTACAGATCGACTTCGGATAGCCGCGGTAGAGCAGCGAGGCCGGGTAGGCCCCGTGGTCCATGGCGAAGGTGTAGGCGAGCTTGTCGAGTTCCTCGGTGGTGACGCCGGGCTGGGTCGCCTCCATCAGCAGGTCGAGGGCCTCGGCGGTGAGCCGCCCCGCCCGGCGCATGCCTTCGAAACCCTCGGGACCGTGGATCGGCGGTTCCGGGGCGCGGCGCGCACCCTGCGCACTGGCCTGTTCCTGCTGCATGGTCGGGACTTTTTTCGCGGCGTCATCAATCGGGCGTGCCTCCTATGTACGGTGCGCGGTGCGGGAGGCCAAGCCGCGTCGGGCGCAGGCTGGGCAAGGCTTGCGCCGGCTGCGGGGCTGGCGGCATAAGCGGCCGCGAGGCGCCCGGGAAGCGCGCGGGCAGATTCGCCGCGCGATCGATCGCGGGGCAGGTGAGGGCCGGATGGCAGGCAAGGCGGTACCGCACTTCCACAACGAGCCGGGTGTGCCGGTGATCACCGTGGGCGTGAAGGAATTCATGTGCATCGGCGCTCTGCCGCCGTTCGACCACCCGCACGTGTTCCTCGACATGGGCGCCGACAACGAGATCATCTGCCAGTACTGCTCGACGCTCTACCGCTACCGCGCCGGCCTGAAGGCCGACGAGGCGGATCCGCAGGCCTGCGTGTGGCACGACAACGCCAAGCTCGCGGCGGAGTAGGTCCGCACCGGCAGTGCCCTCGGACCTTCGACCTCCGCCGATCGGGCAGCCTTTGCAAATCGGGCAGCCTTTGCGAATCGGGCAGCCTTTGCGAATCGGGATCGTCGGGGCCGGGATCGGCGGCCTGACGGCGGCGTTGGCGCTGTCGGATGCCGGCCATTCCGTTACGGTGATCGAACGCCGGACCGGCTTCAGCGAGGTCGGGGCCGGGATCCAGATCTCGCCCAATGCCAGCCGGGTGCTGGCCGCCCTCGGACTCTCGGCCGCCCTGCGCCGGGCCGCGAGCGAGCCGCCCTCCGTGGAGGTGCGCGCCCTCGACAGCGGACGCCGCATCGGCGGTGTGGCGCTGGGCGCGCAGGCCCAGGCGCAATTCGGCGCCCCCTACTACGTCATCCACCGCGCCGACCTGCAGACCCTGCTGCTCGACGCGTTGCGCAGCCGCTCGGCGATACGCCTGATGATGGGCCGCACCGTCTCGGCGTTCGCCGAGACACCGGCCGAATCGGTCCTCACCGTGGAGGGTTCGAGCGGATCCCAGGACCACGCCTTCGACCTCGCTATCGGGGCGGACGGGTTGCACTCGCGCCTGCGCGCCCACCTCGATACGGCGCCGCTGCGCCCGGGTCAGGCCGCGGCGTGGCGGGCGCTGATCCCCATGGAGGCGGCGCCCGAGGCGTTGCGCGGCGGCGCCACCGGGCTTTGGCTCGGTCGCGGCCGGCACGTGGTGCATTACCCGGTGCGGGACGGCCAGTTCCTGAACGTCGTGGCCGTGGTGCCGGAAGCGGTGGGTGACGAGGACTGGGGCCGCCTCGGAGAGCCGGCCGTCCTGCGCGGGCACTTGCGCGGCTGCGCCGCGCCGCTGCGCGACCTTCTCAGCCTGCCGGATTCCTGGCTTGTCTGGTCGCTCGCCGACCGGGCCGTGGCGCGCCCGCTCGCCCGTGGTCGGGTCGCGCTGATCGGAGACGCGGCCCATCCGGTCCTGCCTTACCTGGCGCAGGGAGCGGCCTTGGCGATCGAGGACGCCGCCGTCCTGACGCGCGCCCTCTCGGACCATGCGGACGTTCCCGGGGCGCTCGCCGCGTTCTCGGGCGCGCGGGCGGCCCGGGTTCGGCGCGTCCAGAAGGCGGCGCGGAGCAACGGTCGGACCTATCATGCCGGCGGCGTGGTGGCGCTCCTGCGCAACGCCGTGATGGGCCGCCTCGGGCCGGTCGGCATGCGCGACCGCTACGCCTGGCTCTACGGCTGGACGCCCCCCGCTTGATCGCGCCCGCGCCCCCCGCTACCGAGGGCGCATGCGGACGTGGCGGAACCGGTAGACGCACGAGACTTAAAATCTTGCGGCCGCAAGGCCGTGCGGGTTCGAGTCCCGCCGTCCGCACCATCCACCTCCGATTTCCGATCCGAAGCAGCCTCAAGAGGGGGTAACACGCCGCGTCCTACCGCGCCGTTTCTGAAGCGATCATCTGCATCGCTCAGGGCATCAACGTGATCCTCCCTCGGTTTCACGGACACCTCTGGTACGCTCATGCTGAGCGGGGAAGGTGTCGGATGGCGAAGACGAGACGAGAGTTCACACCCGAGTTCAAACGCGAAGCGGTCGCCTTGCTGGAGAGCAGCGGCCGGCCGCAGATGCAGGTCGCGGCCGAGCTCGGGATCCAG
>NZ_JBFUGA010000023.1:0-61890 GCF_056403155.1 Methylobacterium sp. P3_A11 | reverse complement strand
GCGCGGGGCCGCACGCCGCTGGCACCGCGCGTCGCGGACCTTCGCGAGGCGCTCGCGCGCCTCTACGCCGACAAGGGGGTGGCGGTTGCCGTCGCCGTTCCGGACGACCTGTCGGTGGCGTGCGAGGGCCAGGATCTCGACGAGATGCTGGGCAACCTCGTGGACAATGCCTGCCGCTGGTGCCGGACCCGTGTGCAGGTCTCGGCGGCCGCCGGGAACGGCATCGTCCGGATCCGGGTGGAGGATGACGGGCCAGGTCTCGACGGCGCGGCCGCCGAGGCCGTGATGGCGCGGGGCCGGCGCCTCGACGAGGGCGTGCCGGGCCACGGCTTCGGGCTGCCGATCACCCTGGAACTCGCCGAACTCTACGGCGGCGGCCTGACGCTGGGGCGCTCGGAACTCGGCGGCCTGAGAGCGGACCTCGCCCTGCCGGCCTGAGCCGGTCCATCGCCAGTCAGCCCAGCGCCTCCCGCAGGATCGGTCGGATGCGCGGATCGGCGCAATGGGCGACGTTGAAGCGCATGTAGCCGTTCCACGCCTCCGACAGGCTGAACGACGTCCCCGGCGCCAGCACCATGCCGCGGGCGAGCGCCCGGCGGGCGACCTCGGCCCCGTCGCGCCCGTCCGGCAGGCGCATCCACAGGAAGAAGCCGCCCCGGGGCTGCGACCAGGGCTCCAGCCCGCAGGCCCGCAACTCCGCCGAGGCCTGCACCATCGCGCCGGCGAGCCGCCGCTTGGTCTCCGCGAGGTGCCGCCGGTAGGCCCCCTCGGTGATCAGCGTGTGCACCAGCGCCGCGGTGACGTGGCCGTTGCCGAGGCTGAGCGCCAGCTTGAGATCGACCAACGGCTCCACCCAGTCGGCCCGGAGCGCGATCCAGCCGCAGCGCGCAGCGGCCGAGAGCGTCTTGGAGAAGCTGCCGATCTGGATCACCCGCTCCAGCCCGTCGAAGCCCGCGAGCCGCGGGGCCGCCTCGGGCTCGAGGTCGCCGAAGATCTCGTCCTCCACGATGAGCGTGTCGTGGGCCTCGCACAGCTTCAGCAGGCGGTGCGCCACGGTCGGCGCGAGGCTCGCCCCCGTCGGGTTCTGGAGGGCCGCGTTGGTCAGATAGAAGCGCGGCCGATGCTGTTCCAGCAGGGTGGCGAGGGCGCGCAGATCCGGCCCCTCAGGGGTCATCGGCACGCCGACCACCGCGACGCGCTGGGCGCGCAGCAGCGCCAGGAAGTTGAAGTAGCAGGGATCGTCCACCAGCACGGTGTCGCCGGGCTGGAGCAGGAAGCGGCAGACGAGGTCCAGCGCCTGCGTAGCCGATTCGACGAGGACGATCTGGTCGGGCTCGGCGCCCACGCCCTTCTCGGCGATCTTGCGGGCGATCTGGTGGCGCAGGGGCTCGTAGCCCAGCGGCCGGTCGTAGTTGGTCATCTCGGCGAGGCCGGCCCGGGCCACGCGGCGCAGGCCCCGCCGGATCGCCTCGTGGGGCATCCAGGAATCCGGCAGCCAGCCGGCGCCGGGCTTGAGCTGGTCGGACCCGGCCTGCTGCGCCTGCCGGGTGATCCAGAGGGGATCGACGATCCGGTCGAGCCGCGGCCCCATCGCCTGGAGCGAGAGCGGCCGCGTCTTGCCGGCGACGTAGAAGCCCGAGCCCGGCCGGGCCACCACGGCTCCCTCGGCCGCGAGCCGCTCGTAGGCCTCCACCACGGTGGATTTCGACACGCCCATCGCGTCCGCGAAGGCCCGCACCGACGGGATCCGAACGCCGGGCACCAGCCGCCGCGCCGCGATCCGCTCCCGGATCTCGCCGACCACGGCCTCGACGCGAGTCCCGGAACTCCTGATTGCGACCGCCATCCGTACTGCTCGCTCGTCCGGACAATTCTTCCGAACCGTACCGAAGTGTTCCTGTCATCGCCAGCCCTGCACAGACAAGATCGCTTGCCCCAGAGCGATGGAGGAGGGGATCCATGAACCAGTGCATGACCGAGACAGCGGATGCCGAAGTCCGCACGCCGTGGATCGCCCGGGCGGCCGCGCGCGTCATCGCGTTCGGCGCCGAGTTGCGGGCCGGCCTGTCGCGTGCGGCGATGAACCGGCGCGTGCTCCAGCGCCTGTCGACCCTTTCGGACCGGGAGCTGAAGGATATCGGTCTGACGCCCCAGGACGTGGCGGATGCCCGCGTGCCGGGCACCGGCGACGCGATCCACCTGCTCGTCGGCCGGCGCGACGAGCGCCGCCAGGCCCGGGCCGCCACGCGGTGGTGGTGAGGCGACCGCGTGCAGCGTAGGATGCACCCATGACGCTGCGCGACGGGCTCGCCGCAATCCTGGTGGTCACGATCCTCGGGCTTGCCTTCGTGGCCATCAAGGTCGGCCTGGAGACGGTGCCGCCGTTGATGCTGTGCGCCCTGCGCTTCGGCTTCGCGGCCCTGCCGGCGGCGCTGGTGATCCGACCGCCCCGGGCTCCCGTCGCCCTGGTGGCGGGGTTCGGCCTCGCCCTCGGGGTCGGCCAGTTCGGGCTGCTCATGACGGCGATCCGCCTGGGCATGCCGGCCGGGCTGTCGTCGCTGCTGATCCAGGTCCAGGTGCCCTTCACGGTGGCGCTCGCCTGGGCGTTGCAGAGGGAGCGCCCGCGGGGCCTCCAGGTGCTGGGGGGCGCGATCGCGCTCCTCGGCGTTGCCGCGGTGGCGCTCGGGCGGGGTGGCAGCGCCCCGCTCGGCCCGCTGCTCCTGGTTGTCGGCGCCGCCCTGGCCTGGGCCAGCGCGAACGTCATCGTGAAGCGGATCGGCCGGGTCGACAGGCTGGCGCTGATGGTCTGGGGCAGTCTCGCCACCACGCCGCCCCTGCTGATCCTGTCGCTGATCCTCGAGGGACCGGGCGCCCTGACGGCCCTGGCGCATCCGAGCTGGGGCGCGATCGGATCGGTCGCCTTCCAGGCCTATCCGACGACGCTCCTCGCCTTCGGCCTCTGGAACGGGCTCCTGACCCGCTACCCGGCGGCCGCCGTGACGCCCTTCGCCCTGCTGGTGCCCGTGGCCGGAATCCTGAGCACGCATCTCGTCCTGGGTGAGCCGCTGAGCGCCGACATCCTAATGGGCGGCGGACTGATCCTGGCCGGCATCGCCCTCAGCCTGCGCGGCACCCGGAAGGCCGCGGTCCCCGCGCTGGAGCCTGAAGCCGAGGCGCCGAAGGCGGCCTGATCATCAGGCGCGGACCCGCAAGTCTCGATCTCGCGAGTCTCGATTCCGCGAGCCTCGTTCCGGCTCGACCTCTGCCGGCCGGAGCGCACGGGTTCTCGTCGGCTCGGACAGCCTGACGAAGAGTCTACGATTAAATGCTGGGGGAACGTGGCGCGGGCGACGGGGCTCGAACCCGCGACCTCCGGCGTGACAGGCCGGCACTCTAACCAACTGAGCTACGCCCGCACGGCGTGGTCGCTTCGAAGGGGGCGTTACGCCCGGCGACGGGGCGGGGTTTATGGGGCGCTACCCGACCTGTCAAGCGCATCCGGCGCGGATTCGCATGCGCCCCGCGGCACGGGTTCGAGTCGGGACCTGTGCGCTTGCGTCGTGTTGCAGTCCGGCCGCGCAAGCCCATTTCGGTCATGACAGACCGGACGGCTGACACCGCCCTTTGTGCGACGCGACAAGCCATTGTCACGGGCGGGCGGCTCGACTAAGCCTCCGGCCGCGCGCATCCTGGCATAAGAACAATTCCACGGGCGAATCCGGGTCGGCGTCGCACCGCGGTTTCTTTCGTCTCGCGAGGCCCTGGCATGACCGGATTGTTGGCGGATTACCTGCCGCTCATCGTGTTCATCGGCGTGGCGCTGTTCATCGCCACGGCGCTGCTGGTGGTGCCGTTCCTGGTTGCCTTCAAGAGCCCCGACCCCGAGAAGCTCTCGGCCTACGAATGCGGCTTCAACGCCTTCGACGACGCCCGCATGAAGTTCGACGTCCGCTTCTACCTCGTCGCCATCCTGTTCATCATCTTCGACCTCGAGGTCGCGTTCCTCTTCCCCTGGGCGATCACCTTCGGGGATCTGGGCTGGTTCGGCTTCTGGTCGATGATGGTCTTCCTAGGCGTGCTGACCGTCGGCTTCGTCTACGAGTGGCGCAAGGGCGCCCTCGAATGGGATTGATGTCCCGCCGCACGCCGCCCGCACCGAATTCCTGAGTCGCCGATGGCCCTGATCACCGACACGAACCGCGCCCTGTCCCGCGCCCCCGCGATCGCGCCCCAGCCGAAGGGGATCATCGATCCCAACACCGGCCGCCCGATCGGCGCGGACGATCCGACCTTCCTGTCGATCAGCGACGAGCTGGCCGACCGGGGCTTCCTGCTCACGACCACGGACGAGCTGATCAACTGGGCTCGCACGGGCTCGCTGATGTGGATGACCTTCGGCCTCGCGTGCTGCGCGGTCGAGATGATGCAGATGTCGATGCCGCGCTACGATTGCGAGCGGTTCGGCTTCGCCCCCCGCGGCTCGCCCCGCCAGTCCGACGTGATGATCGTCGCCGGCACCCTCACCAACAAGATGGCCCCGGCGCTCCGCAAGGTCTACGACCAGATGCCGGAGCCCCGCTACGTCATCTCGATGGGCTCCTGCGCCAACGGCGGCGGCTACTACCACTACTCCTACTCGGTGGTGCGCGGCTGCGACCGGGTCGTGCCGGTGGACATCTACGTGCCGGGCTGCCCGCCCACCGCCGAGGCGCTGCTCTACGGCGTGCTGCTGCTGCAGAAGAAGATCCGCCGGACCGGCACGATCGAGCGCTGAGGAGCGGCCATGACGAACGGCATCTCGATCCTTCCGCACACCCAGCCGGAATACGGTGCGGGCGCATTGCCGGCGCTGGCCGAGCGGGTCGCCGGCGCCCTGGGACCGGCGGTGGTGTCGCACGCCATCGCGTACGGCGAGCTGACCCTGGTGGTGCAGGCCTCCGACATCGTCTACGCGCTCACCTACCTGCGCGACGATCCGGCCTGCGCGTTCCGCAACTTCATCGACCTATGCGGCGTCGATTACCCGCAGCGCGAAAAGCGCTTCGACGTGGTCTACCACCTGCTCTCCCTGCGCCATAACCTGCGCATCCGGGTGAAGGTGCAGACCGACGAGGTGACGCCGGTCCCCTCGGTGATCGAGGTCTTCCCGGCGGCCAACTGGTACGAGCGCGAGACCTACGACCTCTACGGGATCCTGTTCTCGGGCCATCCCGACCTGCGCCGCCTGCTCACCGATTACGGCTTCGAGGGGCACCCCCTGCGCAAGGACTTCCCGCTGACCGGCTTCGTCGAGGTCCGCTACGACCAGGACGAGGCGCGGGTGGTCTACGAGCCGGTGCAGCTGACGCAGGAATTCCGGAACTTCGACTTCTTGTCGCCGTGGGAAGGCACCGACTACGTGCTGCCCGGCGACGAGAAGACGTCGGCATGAGCCGCGGAGACCGTCCGTGACCGAACACAACATCCGCAACTTCGCGATCAACTTCGGCCCGCAGCACCCGGCGGCGCACGGCGTGCTCCGCCTCGTGCTGGAACTCGACGGCGAGGTGGTCGAGCGCGTCGACCCGCATATCGGGCTGCTGCACCGCGGCACCGAGAAGCTGATCGAGCACAAGACCTACCTGCAGGCGACGCCCTACTTCGACCGGCTCGACTACGTGTCGCCGATGAACCAGGAGCACGCCTTCTGCCTGGCGATCGAGAAGCTCGCCGGCATCGCGGTGCCGCGGCGCGCGCAGCTGATCCGCGTGCTGTTCTGCGAGATCGGCCGCCTGCTGTCTCACCTGCTCAACGTCACCACGCAGGCGATGGATGTCGGCGCCCTCACGCCCCCGCTCTGGGGCTTCGAGGAGCGCGAGAAGCTGATGATCTTCTACGAGCGGGCCTCGGGCGCGCGGCTCCACGCCAACTACTTCCGGCCGGGCGGCGTCCACCAGGACCTGCCGCCGAAGCTGATCGACGACATCGACGCGTTCTGCGACCCGTTCCTGCAGGTCGTCCAGGATCTCGACGACCTCGTGATGGCCAACCGCATCTTCAAGCAGCGCAACGTCGATATCGGCATCGTCTCGGTGGACGAGGCGATGGCATGGGGCTTCTCCGGCGTGATGGTCCGCGGCTCGGGCATCCCGTGGGATCTGCGCAAGGCGCAGCCCTACGAATGCTACGAGGAGATGGAATTCGACATCCCCGTGGGTAAGAACGGCGATACCTACGACCGGCAGGTGATCCGCATGGAGGAGATGCGGGAATCGGCCAAGATCATGAAGCAGTGCTGCGCCAAGCTGCGCGAACCCGCCGGCCAGGGGCCGATCGCCTCCGTCGACGGCAAGTTCGCGCCGCCGCCGCGCCACGAGATGAAGCGCTCGATGGAGGCGCTCATCCACCACTTCAAGCTCTACACCGAGGGCTTCCACGTGCCCGAGGGCGAGGTCTACGCCGCCGTGGAAGCGCCGAAGGGCGAGTTCGGCGTGTATCTGGTCTCGGACGGGACCAACAAGCCGTACCGCTGCAAGATCCGCGCGCCGGGCTTCGCGCATCTGCAGGCGATGGACTGGATGTGCCGCGGGCACCTTCTCGCCGACGTGTCCTGCGTGCTCGGCACGCTCGACATCGTGTTCGGCGAAGTGGATCGGTAAGACAGACGCGATGGCAAACCGCAGACTCGCCCCCGCCTCGGAGCAGCCCGAGAGCTTCGCGTTCTCGCCTGAGAACGCCGAGTGGGCGAAGACCCAGATCGCCAAGTATCCCGAGGGCCGTCAGGCTTCCGCGGTGATCCCGCTGCTGTGGAAGGCGCAGGAGCAGAACGGCGGCTGGCTGCCGCGCGCCGCCATCGAGGCGGTGGCGGCCGAACTCGGCATGCCCAACATCCGCGTGCTGGAGGTCGCCACCTTCTACACGATGTTCGCCCTGGAGCCGGTGGGTCGCTTCTGGATCCAGGTCTGCGGCACGGTGCCGTGCGATTCCTGCGGCGCGCACGGCCTGAAGGAGATGCTCCAGGCCCGGCTCGGACCGGCCGGCCACGTCTCGCCGGACGGCAACTTCTCCTGGCTCGAGGTCGAGTGCCTCGGCGCCTGCTGCAACGCCCCGATGGTGCAGATCAACCAGGATTACTACGAGGACCTGACGCCCGAGTCCTTGGGCACGCTGATGGACGACCTCGCCGCCGGCCGACCCGTGAAGATCGGATCGCAGACCGGACGCGTCTCGTCCGAGCCGCTGGGCGGCGCCGACACGCTGACGGATCCGACCCTGTTCGACGGCTCGCGGGTCGGCGCCTGGCGCAAGCGCTTCGAGGAGGCCGGCAAGGCCGAGGAGCCGGCTGCCGGTCCGGTCTCCAAGACCGGCGAGGCGGCCTCCGCCACGCAGCAGGCCGCCGAGACTCCCAAGCCGGCCCGGCCCGATGCCGGCCGTCCGGTGGAGCGGACCGTGAGCGACGCCCCGGCCCAGCGCGCGGCCAACGGCGAGGCACCGGTCAAGCCCGAGGATCAGGCCGACGCGGCCGAACGCGGCCGCTCGACCGCCAAGCACGGGGCCGCCCGCCCGGGGGACGCGGACGTGCTCGACTCGCCGGCCAAGCGCGTCGCCGAGGGCGAGCCCGCCGCCGGGGATCAGGGACATCAGGATGTCCCGGACCGTGACGCGGTCCCGCAGCAGCCCGAGGCGTCGGGCGCCAGCGAGGGGGAAGTCGCCGCCGAGGCCGAGGAGGCCCGCGTCGCCGGCGCGCTCGCGGCCCTTCCGAAGGATGCCACACCCGAGCAGAAGGCCGATGCGGTCGGCCGGCGCCCGCCGGGGCTCGACGCCGCCCGCGCCGCGACGCCGGACGACCTGACGCGGATCAAGGGCATCGGCCCGGGCAACCGCCAGCGGCTGAACGGGCTCGGCATCTACCATTTCGATCAGATCGCCGCCTGGACCCGCGACGAAATCGCCTGGGTCGGCACCTACCTCGCGTTCCCGGGTCGCATCGACCGGGAGGACTGGGTGGGGCAGGCCAAGGCCCTGTCGGCGCCGGCTCAGTGAGGACCTGACATGCTGTCGGATCAGGATCGCATCTTCACCAACCTTTACGGGCTGCAATCCCCGGGCCTGGACGCCGCCAAGAAGCGCGGCGCCTGGGACGGGACCAAGTTCCTGCTGGAGCAGGGCCGCGACTGGATCATCGAGGAGATGAAGGCCTCGGGCCTGCGCGGCCGCGGCGGCGCGGGCTTCCCGACCGGCCTCAAGTGGTCGTTCATGCCCAAGAAGTCGGACGGGCGCCCGCATTACCTCGTGGTCAACGCCGACGAGTCGGAGCCGGGCACCTGCAAGGACCGGGAGATCATGCGGCATGATCCGCATCTCCTGATCGAGGGCTGCATGCTGGCCTGCTTCGCGATGAACGCGCATGCCTGCTACGTCTACATCCGCGGCGAGTACGTGGCCGAGAAGCACGCGCTCCAGAAGGCGGTGGACGAGGCCTATGCGGCCCGCCTCGTCGGACAGTCGAACGTGCACGACTACCCGTTCGACATCTACGTCCACCACGGCGCCGGCGCGTATATCTGCGGCGAGGAGACGGCCCTCATCGAGAGCCTGGAGGGCAAGAAGGGGATGCCGCGGCTCAAGCCGCCATTCCCGGCCAATATGGGCCTCTACGGCTGTCCGACGACGGTGAACAACGTCGAGTCGATCGCGGTGGCCGGCACGATCCTGCGCCGGGGCGGCGCGTGGTTCGCGGGGCTCGGCGGCAAGAACAACACCGGCACCAAGCTCTTCTGCGTCTCCGGGCACGTCAACAAGCCGTGCAACGTCGAGGAAGAGATGGGCATCACCTTCCGCGAGCTCATCGACCGCCATTGCGGCGGCATGCGCGGCGGCTGGGACAACCTCCTGTGCTCGATCCCGGGCGGCTCCTCGGTGCCGCTGGTGCCGGCCGAGCAGATCGTCGACGCCAAGATGGACTTCGACACCCTGCGCAACCTGGGCTCCGGCCTCGGCACGGCAGCGGTGATCGTCCTCGACAGGTCCACCGACATCGTCGCGGCGATCACCCGGATCTCGTACTTCTACAAGCACGAGTCCTGCGGCCAGTGCACGCCCTGCCGCGAGGGCACCGGCTGGATGTGGCGGGTGATGCAGCGCATGACCGAGGGCCGCGCCCAGAAGCGCGAGATCGACATGCTGTTCGAGGTCACCAAGCAGATCGAGGGCCACACGATCTGCGCGCTGGGCGACGCCGCCGCGTGGCCGATCCAGGGCCTGATCCGGCACTTCCGCCCGGAGATCGAGAAGCGCATCGACCGCTACACCGCCAACCCGCACAGCGAGCCTGTGCCGATGGCCGCGGAGTAGGGGCACGATGCCGGTGTCCAGCCCACAGCCTCATCCTGAAATGCCCGCGTCAGCGGACCTCGACGGAGGCCTCCGGAGATCGCGAGGCGGGCCGGACATCTCCTTCGAGGCTCGGCCGCGCCGCGCACCTCGGGATGAGGGCGCGGGTGAGATCCGGCTTCACGCGTTTGGGCCAGTTTACGAGACGATCCGATGACAAAAATCCTCGTCGACGGCACCGAGGTCGATGTCCCCGCCGATTACACCCTGCTCCAGGCCTGCGAGGCCGCGGGGGCCGAGATCCCGCGCTTCTGCTTCCACGAGCGCCTGTCGATCGCCGGCAATTGCCGGATGTGCCTCGTCGAGCTGAAGGGCGCGCCGAAGCCGGTGGCCTCCTGCGCCTACGCGGTGAAGGATTGCCGCCCCGGCCCGAACGGCGAGCCGCCGGAGGTGCTGACGCGCTCGCAGGGCACCAAGAAGGCCCGCGAGGGGGTGATGGAGTTCCTCCTCATCAACCATCCCCTCGACTGCCCGATCTGCGACCAGGGCGGCCATTGCGACCTGCAGGACCAGGCCATGGCCTACGGGGTCGATTCGACCCGCTACACGGAGAACAAGCGCGCGGTCGAGGAGAAGCATATCGGCCCGCTGGTGCGGACCGCGATGAACCGCTGCATCCACTGCACCCGCTGCGTGCGCTTCCTCGCCGAGGTGGCGGGCGTGCCCGACCTCGGCGCGATCGGCCGCGGCGAGGACATGGAGATCACCAGCTACCTCGAGCAGTCGATGGCCTCGGAGCTCCAGGGCAACGTCGCCGACCTCTGCCCGGTGGGCGCCCTCGTGCACCGGCCGCAGAGCTACAACGTCCGGCCCTGGGAGCTGAACAAGACCGAATCGGTCGACGTGATGGACGCGGTCGGCTCGGCGATCCGCATCGACACCCGCGGCCGCGAGGTCATGCAGATCGAGCCGCGGATCAGCGAGGAGATCAACGAGGAGTGGATCTCCGACAAGACCCGCTACCACATCGACGGGTTGCGCATGCAGCGCCTCGACCGGCCCTACCTGCGCGAGAACGGCCGGCTGCGGCCCGCCTCCTGGGGTGAGGCGTTCCAGGCCATCGCCGCGAAGGTGAAGGGCACGGATCCGAAGCGCATCGGCGCGGTCGTCGGCGACCTCGCAGGCGTCGAGGAGATTTTTGCGCTTCGCGAACTGATCAAGAGCCTCGGCTCGCCCAACCTCGACTGCCGCCAGACCGATCCCGGCCTCGACCCGGCGCTGGGCCGCGCCTCCTACATCTTCAACCCGACCATCCCGGGCATCGAGGCGGCGGACGCGATCCTGATCGTGGGCGCCAATCCGCGCACCGAGGCGTCGCTGCTGAACGTCCGCATCCGCAAGCGCTGGCGCATGGCGCCGCTGGCGGTGGGCGTGATCGGCGAGCCGGTCGACCTGACCTATCCGAGCCACTACATCGGCGCCGGCCCGGACTCGCTGGCGGCCCTGGCCCGGGGCGAGCACAGCTTCCTCGAGGTGCTCAAGGAAGCGAAGGCGCCGCTCGTCCTCGTCGGCGCCAATGCCGAGCCTGGCATCCTGGCCGCGGCGGCCACGCTCGCCAAGGCGATCGGCGCAGTCTCGACCGAGTGGAACGGCTTCGGCGTGCTGCACACGGCCGCCGCCCGCGTCGGCGCCCTCGATCTCGGCTTCGTGCCAGGGGAGGGCGGCCTGACCTTCGCGCAGATGCTGGAGCCGGGCGCGCTGGACGTCCTGTTCAACCTCGGGGCCGACGAGCGCGACGTGCCGCCGGGCGCCTTCATGGTCTACCAGGGCACCCACGGCGACCGCGGGGCCTCCCGCGCCGACGTGATCCTGCCGGGCGCCGCCTACAGCGAGAAGTCGGCGACCTGGGTGAACACGGAGGGCCGTGTCCAGATGGGCAACCGCGCCGCCTTCCCGCCGGGCGACGCCCGCGAGGATTGGGCGGTCCTGCGCGCCCTGTCGGACGTGCTGGGCCACCGCCTGCCGTTCGATTCGCTGACCGCGCTCCGCCGGGCACTCTATGCCGCGCACCCGCATCTGGCCGCGGTCGGGGCCGTGGAACCCGGCAACGTCGCGGAGGCGTTGGAGCGGCTCGCCAGCCTCGGCGGCACGGCGAGCGGACCGGCCTTCGCCTCCCCGGTGACCGACTTCTACCTCACCAACCCGATCACCCGCGCCTCGCGCATCCTCGCCGAGTGCTCGCGCATCGCCCGGGAGCGCGCCGCCGAGGCGCAGCCCCTGGCGGCGGCCGAGTAGGAGCCATCGATGACCCCGCTCGAGATCCTCGGGACCGTGCTCCTGATCGTGCTGAAGAGCTTCGTGCTTCTGTCCGCACTGCTCGTCTTCATCGCCTACGCGCTGCTCGCCGACCGGAAGATCTGGGCGGCGGTGCAGCTCCGCCGCGGCCCGAACGTGGTCGGGCCGTTCGGCCTGTTCCAGTCCTTCGCCGACCTGCTCAAGTTCGTGCTGAAGGAGCCCGTCATCCCCGCGGGCGCCAACAAGGCGATCTACCTGCTGGCGCCGCTGGTCTTCGCGATGCTGGCCCTGTCGAGCTGGGCGGTGATCCCGCTGGCGGACGGCTGGGCGATCGCCGACATCAACGTCGGCATCACCTACATCTTCGCGATCTCGTCGCTCGGCGTCTACGGCGTCATCATGGGCGGCTGGGCGTCGAACTCGAAATACGCGTTCCTGGGCGCACTCCGCTCGGCGGCGCAGATGATCTCCTACGAGGTCTCCCTCGGCTTCGTGATCATCTGCGTGCTGCTCTGCGCGGGCTCGCTCAACCTCTCGCGCATCGTGATGGCGCAGGACACCAGCCTCGGCCTGTTCGGCTGGTACTGGCTGTGGCTGTTCCCGATGTTCGTGGTGTTCTTCATCTCGGCGCTCGCCGAGACGAACCGGCCGCCCTTCGACCTGCCGGAGGCCGAGTCGGAGCTCGTGGCCGGCTACATGGTCGAGTATTCCTCGACCCCGTACCTGCTGTTCATGCTCGGCGAGTACGTCGCCATCATGAGCATGTGCGCCCTGGGGACGATTCTGTTCCTGGGCGGCTGGCTGTCGCCGATCCCGTTCGCGCCGTTCACCTGGGTGCCGGGCGTGATCTGGTTCACCCTGAAGGCGAGCTTCCTGTTCTTCCTGTTCGCGATGGTGAAATCCATCGTCCCCCGCTACCGCTACGATCAGCTCATGCGCCTCGGCTGGAAGGTCTTCCTGCCGATCTCGCTGGTCTCGGTCGTGGTCGTCGCCTTCGTGCTCAAGCTGACCGGCCTCGCGCCGGGCGCCTGAGCCCACCCTTCGCATCGGAGATCCGGGCATGAAGCTCGATCAGGTCGCCAAGAGCCTCCTCCTGAAGGAGTTCGTGTCGGGGATGGTCCTCGGCATGCGCTACTTCTTCAAGCCGAAGGCCACGATCAACTACCCGTTCGAGATGGGCCATCGCGGCCCGCGCTTCCGGGGCGAGCACGCGCTGCGCCGCTATCCCAACGGCGAGGAGCGCTGCATCGCCTGCAAACTCTGCGAGGCGATCTGCCCGGCGCAGGCGATCACCATCGAGGCCGGTCCCCGCCGCAACGACGGCACCCGCCGCACGACGCGCTACGACATCGACATGGTGAAGTGCATCTATTGCGGCATGTGCCAGGAGGCCTGCCCGGTGGATGCCATCGTGGAGGGTCCGAACTTCGAATTCTCGGTGGAGACCCGGGAGGAGCTGCTCTACGACAAGCAGAAGCTCCTGCTGAACGGCGATCGCTGGGAGCGCGAGATCGCCCGCAACATCGCGATGGATGCACCGTATCGGTGACGCGTCATCCCGAGGGGCGGTTTCCGGCCTTCGGACGAAGATGATGCCGAATCAAGGATCTCGTGCCCCGCGCCGGTTCCGGTTTCCGGCGCGATGCTCTAGAGCCATGCCGAGGGCGCTGTTGTGCCCCCGCCGACCGGGTTCTATAGACGGGCCGCCCGCTGCGGACCGTTTCAACGCACGGCAGAAGGGGCCGCTTCGGCGGCCGATCCCGACCAGCGCATGACCGCAGCAGCCGCCTTCTTCTACCTGTTCGCGAGCGTCACCGTCGCGTCGGGCTTCATGGTGATCGCCTCGCGCAATCCCGTCGCCTCGGTGCTGTTCCTGATCCTCGCCTTCGTGAACGCCGCTGGGCTGTTCGTCCTGATGGGCGCCGAGTTCCTCGCGATGATCCTGGTGGTCGTCTACGTGGGCGCTGTGGCGGTGCTGTTCCTGTTCGTGGTGATGATGCTCGACGTCGATTTCGCCGAGCTGCGCCAGGGCTTCCAGCAATACCTGCCGATCGGCGGCCTGATCGGGGCGATCTTCCTGGTCGAGCTGCTGCTGGTGGTGGGCTCCTGGAGCATCGATCCGGGCCTCGTCCAGGCGCCCCTCGGCAACGTCGCGGCGGCCGAGAACCTCACCAACGCGCAGGCCCTGGGCCGGGTGCTCTACACGGACTACGCCTACTTCTTTCAGCTCGCCGGCCTGATCCTGCTGGTCGCCATGATCGGCGCGATCGTGCTCACGCTGCGCGACCGGCCCGGCGTCAAGCGCCAGAACATCGCGGTCCAGAACGCCCGCACCCAGGCCATGGCGGTGGAGACCCGCAAGGTTCCGTCGCGCCAGGGTGTCGAGGTCTGATGCGCGGTCTGATGAACGCCGGGAGATTCGAACGATGATCGGCCTGAGCCACTACCTCACCGTCGCGGCGATCCTGTTCACGCTCGGCGTGCTCGGCATCTTCATCAACCGCAAGAACATCATCGTCATTCTGATGTCGGTCGAGCTGATCCTGCTCTCGGTCAACATCAACCTCGTCGCCTTCTCGACGCAGCTGAACGACATCACCGGACAGGTCTTCGCCCTGTTCGTGCTGACCGTCGCGGCGGCCGAATCGGCCATCGGGCTGGCCATTCTCGTGGTGTTCTTCCGCAACCGCGGCTCCATCGCGGTTGAGGACGTCAGCATGATGAAGGGCTGAGGTCTTCTTCTTCGCGCGCCCCGACTGACATCCGGACGCCGCCGCCAAGCGGCCGGCCCGGAGGACGGACTGCAAGAGAGCGATGTATCACGCGATCGTCTTCTTCCCGCTGATCGGCTTCCTGATCGCCGGCCTGTTCGGCCGGTACATCGGGGCGCGGGCCTGCGAGTACATCACCACGGCGTGCCTCGCCTTCACGGCGCTCATCGCCTGGGGCGTGTTCCTCGACGGCGGCCATGCCGAGCGGGTGCAGGTGGCGTCCTGGTTCTCGGCCGGCGACCTGCAGGTCGACTGGGCCTTCAAGGTCGATACCCTGACCCGGGTGATGCTGGTGGTGGTGACCACGGTCTCGACCCTCGTGCACCTCTACTCCGTGGGCTACATGGAGGAGGATCCGCACCGGCCGCGGTTCTTCGCCTACCTGTCGCTGTTCACCTTCGCCATGCTGATGCTGGTGACGGCCGACAACCTCGTGCAGATGTTCTTCGGCTGGGAGGGCGTGGGCCTCGCCTCCTACCTGCTGATCGGCTTCTGGTACGAGAAGCCCTCGGCCAACGCCGCCGCCATGAAGGCGTTCATCGTCAACCGCGTCGGCGATTTCGGCTTCTCCCTCGGCATCTTCCTGGTCTTCGTGCTGACCGGCTCGGTGGCGTTCGACGCGATCTTCGGCAAGGTCGACGCGATCAAGACGCTGTCCTTCCACTTCCTCGGCTACGACTGGAACGCCCTGACGCTGGCCTGCCTGCTGCTGTTCATGGGCGCCATGGGCAAGTCGGCGCAGTTCCTGCTGCACACATGGCTGCCGGACGCCATGGAAGGCCCGACCCCGGTCTCGGCGCTGATCCACGCCGCCACCATGGTCACCGCGGGCGTGTTCATGGTCGCTCGGCTGTCGCCGCTCTTCGAGGAAGCGCCGAACGCGCTGATCGTCGTGACGGTGATCGGCGGCATCACGGCGTTCTTCGCGGCCACGGTCGGCCTCGTCCAGAACGACATCAAGCGGGTGATCGCCTACTCGACCTGCTCGCAGCTCGGCTACATGTTCGTGGCGCTGGGCGTCGGCGCCTACTCGGCCGGCGTGTTCCACCTGTTCACCCACGCCTTCTTCAAGGCTCTGCTGTTCCTGGGCGCCGGCTCGGTCATCCACGCGATGCACCACGAGCAGGACATGCGGAACATGGGCGGCCTGCGCCGCTACATCCCCTACACCAGCGCCATGATGGCGATCGGATCCCTCGCGCTGATCGGCTTCCCCTACACGGCTGGCTACTACTCCAAGGACGCGATCATCGAGGCCGCCTACGCCTCGACCCGGCCCGGGCATACCCTCGCCTTCCTGTGCGTGGTGGTGGCGGCCTTCTTCACCTCGTTCTATTCCTGGCGCCTGTTCTTCATGACCTTCGAGGGTCCGGCCCGCTGGGGCGCGCATGCGGCGCACGGCCATCACGACGCCCCCGCGGTGGCGCACTCGGCCATGGCGTACGAGGCCGACGGTGCCCCCGGTCACACCGAGGGCGTCGCCCACGACGATCACGGGCACGACATCGAACCGGCCCACAAGAGCGACCTCGTCGCCGACGACCATCACGGGCACGGCCACCACGGCGACCGCACCCCCCACGAGAGCCCGCTGGTGATGACGATCCCCCTGGCGATCCTCGCCTTCGGGGCGCTGTTCGCCGGGATCATCTTCCACGACCGATTCATCGGTGAGGGGATGGACGCCTTCTGGGGCCACGCCCTGGCACACGGGCCGAACAACCACATCATGCACGAGATCCACGAGGTCCCGGCGCTCGTCTCCTACGCGCCGCTGATCATGCTGATCCTCGGCTTCGTGCTGGCCTTCTGGATGTACATCCGCCGGCCGGAACTACCGGGCCAGCTCGCCGCGCAGCAGCCGTCGCTGTACCGGTTCCTGCTCAACAAGTGGTACTTCGACGAGATCTACGACCGGATCTTCGTCCGCCCGGCCAAGGATTTCGGCCTGTTCCTCTGGAAGCAGGGCGACGGCCGGATCATCGACGGGCTCGGCCCCAACGGCATCGCGGCCCGCGTCGTGGACGTGACCCGCGGGGTGGTTCGCCTCCAGACCGGCTACCTCTACCACTACGCCTTCGTGATGCTCATCGGCGTCGCCGGCCTGATCAGCTGGTACCTGATGTCCGGCCTGCCCAAGGGTGCTCACTGACATGCTCGGCCTCGGCATCCTCTCCGGCCTGCTGATCGTGCCGCTCTGCGGCGCGGCCTTCATCCTGACGCTGAACGGCGACGAGGAATCGGTCGCGCGCAACAGCCGCTGGGCCGCGCTCGCCACCACGATCGTCACCTTTCTCCTCTCGCTGGTGGCCTGGAGCCGCTACGACGCCGCCTCGTCGAGCTTCCAGCTGGTGGAGAGCCACGCGTGGCTCACCGAGACGATCCGGTTCAAGCTCGGCGTCGACGGCTTCTCGATGCCGCTGATCCTGCTGACCACCTTCCTGATGCCGTTCTGCATCGGCGCCTCGTGGCACTCGATCCACTTCCGGGTGAAGGAGTACTTCGTCGCCTTCCTCGTCCTCGAGACGACGATGATCGGCGTGTTCGCCTCCCTCGATCTGCTGCTGTTCTACCTGTTCTTCGAGGCCGGCCTGATCCCGATGTTCCTGATCATCGGGATCTGGGGCGGCGCGCGCCGGATCTACGCGAGCTTCAAGTTCTTCCTCTACACGCTGCTCGGCTCGGTTCTGATGCTGCTCGCCGTGATGGCGATGTACTGGCAGGCCGGCACCACCGACATCCCGACCCTGCTGCAGTACCGCTTCCCGGTGCAGATGCAGACCTGGCTGTGGCTCGCCTTCTTCGCCTCCTTCGCGGTGAAGATGCCGATGTGGCCGGTCCATACCTGGCTGCCCGACGCCCACGTCGAGGCGCCCACCGCCGGCTCGGTGATCCTGGCCGGCATCCTCCTGAAGATGGGCGGCTACGGCTTCATCCGGATCTCGCTGCCGATGCTGCCGGTGGCGAGCCACGACTTCGCGCCCCTCGTCTTCGCCCTGTCGGTGATCGCGATCATCTTCACATCGCTCACCGCGATGATGCAGACCGACATCAAGAAGCTGATCGCCTACTCGTCGGTGGCCCATATGGGCTTCGTGACGCTGGGCCTGTTCACCCTGAACGAGCAGGGCATCCAGGGCGCGCTGTTCCTGATGATCTCCCACGGCATCGTCTCGGGGGCACTCTTCCTCTGCGTCGGCGTGGTCTACGACCGGATGCACACCCGCGAGATCGCCGCCTATGGCGGCCTCGTGAAGCGGATGCCACTCTACGCGGTGGCCATGCTGGTGTTCACCATGGCCAATGTCGGCCTGCCCGGCACCTCCGGCTTCGTGGGCGAGTTCCTGGCGATGCTCGGCGCCTTCAAGGCGAACCCGAACGTCGCGTTCTTCTCGACCTTCGGCATCATCCTGTCGGCGGCCTACGCCCTGTGGCTCTACGCCCGGGTGGTCTACGGCAAGCTGGAGAAGCCGAACCTCCAGGGCATCCTGGATCTGGATCTCCGGGAAAAGATCATCCTGGCGCCCCTGGTTGCTCTGACGATCTACTACGGCGTCCATCCGGCCCCCGTGCTCGACGTGTTCGCGCCCTCGACCGACGCGCTGATGACCAGCATGAAGGCCGCCCTGTCCAACACCCAGACCGCGGCCGCCGCGCTGCCGGTCCCGCGCTGAGACGGAAGACATGCCCACCGTCCACTCCGTCCTGCCCTCGCTGGCCCCGCTTCTCCCCGAGCTGATCCTCAGCATCGGGGTGCTGGTCCTGATCCTCTACGGTGCGTGGCGCGGCGAGCGCTCCGCCGAGACCGTGAGCATCGGCGCCCTGATCCTGCTCCTCGTCGCCCTCTCGGCGGTGATCTCCCAGCCTGTGCATGGCCGGGTGACGACCCTGTCGGGCGCCTTCGTGTCGGATTCCTTCTCCAAGGTGATGAAGTCGCTGGTGCTGCTCGGCTCCTCGGCGACGATCCTGCTGGCGCACGACTTCTTCAAGCGCGAGCGCATCGATCGGTTCGAGTTCCCCGTGCTGATCGTGCTCTGCACCATCGGCATGATGGTGATGGTCTCGGCCAACGACCTGATCGCGCTCTATCTGGGCCTGGAGCTTCAGTCGCTCGCCGCCTACGTGATCGCGGCGTTCCACCGGGACGACGCCAAGTCCACAGAGGCGGGCCTGAAGTACTTCGTCCTCGGGGCGCTCTCGTCGGGCATGCTGCTCTACGGCGCCTCGCTGATCTATGGCTTCACCGGGACCGTCTCGTTCCCCGGCATCGTCTCGGCGCTCAACGAGAATGCCGGCATGGGCGTCGTCCTCGGCATCGTGTTCGTGGCCGCGGGCGTCTGCTTCAAGATGTCGGCGGTGCCGTTCCATATGTGGACGCCGGACGTCTACGAGGGCTCGCCGACGCCGGTGACCGCCTTCTTCGCCTCCGCGCCCAAGATGGCCGCCGTCTCGATGACGGTCCGCGTCTTCATCGGAGCGCTCCCGGATGTGACCGCGGTCTGGCAGCAGATCTTCGTCTTCGTCTCGGTGGTGTCGATGGCCCTCGGCTCCTTCGCGGCCATCGGCCAGACCTCGATCAAGCGCCTGATGGCCTATTCGTCGATCGCCAATATCGGCTACGCGCTGATCGGGCTCGCCTGCGGCTCCGAGGAGGGGATCAGCGGGCTCGTCACCTACATGATCATCTACCTCGCGATGACGCTCGGGACCTTCGCGATCATCCTGTCGCTCCGGCGCCGGGACGTGATGTTCGAGTCGATCGAGGACCTGTCGGGCCTGTCGCGAACCCATCCGTGGCTCGCCTTCTGCCTCGCCGCGATGATGTTCTCGCTGGCCGGAATCCCGCCGCTCGCCGGGTTCTTCGCGAAGTTCTACGTGTTCGCCGCCGCCATCAAGGCGGGCCTCGTGACGCTGGCGGTGATCGGCGTGGTGACCAGCGTGGTCGGCGCCTATTACTACCTGCGGCTGGTCAAGATCATGTATTTCGACGAGCCGAAGGAGCCCTACGAGGCGATGGCCCCGGGCCTGCGCGTGGTGCTCGCCCTGTCGAGCGTCGTGGTAGTGCTGTTCTTCCTGCTGCCCGGACCGCTGGTCGGCGCCGCCGGCCGGGCCGCACGGTCGCTGTTCTAGGGCGGCCTTGCCCTACCGACTTGGGTTGGAGGCGCGCGGCCAGGGCCACCGCCTGCACGTCCACGACACCCTCGGATCCACCAACACGGAGGCCATGGCGCGGGCGCGCGCGGGCGAGACCGGCCCGCTCTGGGTGGTGACCCACCGGCAGGAGGCGGGGCGCGGGCGGCGCGGCAACACCTGGGCCTCGCTGCCGGGCAACCTTGCGGCGAGCGTGTTGTGGCCCATCGCCGGGGTGGCGCCCGACCACCTCGCCGAACTGGGCTTCGTGGCCGGCCTCGCGCTGATGGACGCGCTGGAGGCGGCTTGCGGCACCCTGCCGGATACCGGATCCGGCCGTGACGCCCGATCTTGGCAGCTCAAGTGGCCGAACGACGTCCTGCTCGGCGGCGCCAAACTCGCCGGCCTGCTTTTGGAGGCCGAGACGCTGCCGGGCGGCCGGCGCGCCGCGGTGATCGGCTTCGGCGTCAACGTAGCGGCGTCGCCCGAGGGGCTCGGCGCGGCGAGCTTGACGGGGGCGGGTTACGTCGGGGACGCCGAAGCGCTACTGGAACATCTCTCGGACCGCATGGTTGCGCGGACGCGCGGCTGGGACCGGGGACGGAATTTCGCTGCCCTGCGCGCCGATTGGCTCGCGCGGGCCGCCGGTCTCGGATCGGAGATCGCGGTGCGCAGCGGCGGGCACATCCTGCGGGGCGTGTTCGAGACGATCGACGAGGGGGGGCGGCTCGTGATCCTCGCCCCCGATGGGAATCGGCATACCGTGACGGCGGGCGAGGTGCATTTCGGAACGGCCGCGACGGCGGCCTGAGTTTGGACGACGACAGATGGCAATGGGACAGGAGGAGCTGGTCTTCCTGCCGCTCGGCGGCGTGGGCGAGATCGGAATGAATGCGGCGCTCTACGGGTTCGGCCCCGAGAAGGGCCGGAAGTGGATCATGGTCGATTGCGGCATGGGCTTCGCAAGCGAAGAGAAGATGCCGGGGGTGGACCTGATGTTCCCCGACCTCTCCTTCATCGAGGAGCGGCGCAAGGACCTGCTGGGGATCTTCATCACCCACGCGCACGAGGACCATATCGGGGCAATCTCGGAGTTGTGGCCCCGGCTCAAGGTGCCGGTCTACGCGACCCGCTTCGCCAAGAACCTCCTGGAGACGCGGCGCCTCTCGGAGCCCGGCGCCCCGAAGGTCGACCTGCGGGAGGTGAAGCCCGGCCGGCGCGTGACCGTCGGACCGTTCGAGCTCGAATACGTGCCCGTCTCGCACTCGATCCCGGAATCGAATGCGATCGCGATCCGCACCGCGGCAGGGCTCGTGCTGCACACCGGCGACTGGAAGATCGACCCGACCCCGGTGGCCGGCTCGGTCACCTCGCCGGAGGCATTCACGGCGCTCGGCGACGAGGGCATCCTCGCCATCGTGTGCGACTCGACCAACGTCGTGCGCGAGGGATTCTCGCCCAGCGAGAAGACCGTGGCGGAGACCCTCAAGACCCTGATCTCGGACGCCCCCCACCGCGTCGCGGTGACCACCTTCGCGTCGAACGTCGCGCGCATCCGCGCGGTGGCCGAGGCGGCGGCGGCCTGTGGCCGCGAGGTCATCGCGGTCGGCCGGGCCATGGACCGGGTCATCGATGTCGCCCGCGAATGCGGCTACCTCGACGGCCTGCCGGACTTCCGCCGGGCGGATTCCTGGAAGAGCCTGCCGCGGGAGCGGGTCGTGGCCCTGCTGACCGGCTCGCAGGGCGAGCCGCGGGCGGCGCTGGCCCGGGTCTCCCGCAAGGACCATCCGGACATCAGCCTCGCCCCGGGCGATCAGGTGATCTTCTCATCGCGCGCCATCCCCGGCAACGAGCGCGATGTCGGGTCGATCATCAACGACCTGATCGAGCAGGGCGTCGAGGTGATCACCGACCGGACCGAACTCGTCCACGTCTCCGGCCATCCGCGCCGGGACGAGATGGTCGAGATGTACAAGTGGACCCGCCCCGGCACCGCGATCCCGGTCCACGGCGAGGCCCTGCACCTCGACGAGCATGCCCGCTTCGCCCGGGCGCAGGGGGTGCAGAACGTGGTGAAGGCCCGGAACGGCAGCCTGATCCGCCTGAGCCCCGGCACGCCGGCGGTGGTCGATCACGTGAAGGCCGGCCGGCTGTTCAAGGACGGCGACGTCCTGATCGACGAGAAGGACCGGGCGATCCCCGAGCGGCGCAAGCTCATGCAGGCGGGCCTCGTCTCCGTGGCGATCGCGATCGACGAGGACGGCGTGGTGCTGGGCGAGCCGGCCGTCGACATCATCGGCCTGCCGAACCGCGGCCGGACCGGCGAGCCGCTGATCGAGACCGTGGTGGACGCGGTCTCGCGCACCCTGTCGGGGATGTCGCGGGGCAAGCTCAAGGACTCGGAGAGCGTCGAGAAGACGGTCGACCGGGCCGTGCGCACCGCGGTCAACGAGGTCTGGGGCAAGAAGCCCGCCTGCCACGTGCAGGTGGTGGAGGCGTGATCTTGGCGGCCGATACGGGGGCGCGGTAACCTGCGGGGCCTCGCGGCGGCCGGATTGCCTGGTCGGCGGCCGGATGCGGTTCAGATCCCCTCTCCCGCACGGGAGAGGGAACGGTCGCTCGAGGCGCTCCGCCGGCGTCTCGCCGACAACCAATGAAGCTCCCGGACAGGGAGCCAGCACGCTGGGGAGGAGCATCATGATCGGCCGTCTCAATCACGTGGCCATCGCCGTGCAGGATCTCGACGCCGCCTGCGCGGTATACCGCGACACGCTCGGCGCCACGATCACGGCGCCGCTGCCGCAGCCGGAGCACGGCGTGACGGTGGTCTTCGTCGAGTTGCCGAACAGCAAGATCGAGCTGATGTCCCCCCTGGGCGAGGGCTCACCGATCGAGGCCTTCGTGGCGCGCAACCCGGGCGGCGGCATCCACCACGTCTGCTACGAGGTCGACGACATCCTGGCCGCCCGCGACAGGCTCAAGGCCGAGGGCGCCCGGGTACTCGGCTCCGGCGAGCCGCGGATCGGCGCCCACGGCAAGCCCGTTCTGTTCCTGCACCCGAAAGACTTCCTGGGCACCCTGGTCGAGCTGGAGCAGGTGTGAGCGGGATGATGCACAGCTTGGCCCGCTCGACGCCGGTGACGCTGGCGGCGATCACCGTGCTGATCGCCGCCTTCGTGGCTGCGGCGGTGGGCCTGTTCAAGCTGACGGTGGGCGGCGCGATCGCCCTCTACTTCGTGGTCTGGTGGACGCTGCTCTTCGCGGTCCTGCCCCTGCGCAACCAGCCGGAGACGCGGCCCAGCCACGTCGTGCCGGGCCAGGATCCCGGCGCACCGGCGGCGCCGCGCCTGCGCGAGAAGGCCATCTGGACGACGCTGGTGGCGGGGGCCGCGTTCCTGATCGCCCTGGCGGTGTTCCCGCTCACCGGGCTGTAGCGCGGCGCGAAGCCGTTCACCGCAGTCAGCCCCAAGGTGGCATCACGTCCGGCCTCCGGCTCGGACCGGCGTCGAGGGCGCTCGCGCGTCCGATCGCGAGCCGGTACCAGGAAGCGCGACAATAAAAAAAGCAAGGCGCGAGGCCTTGCTTTTCAAGCTGCAGTGGCTCGACCTTGAGATGTCCCTCGCATTACCTGCGGGGCGGTCGCTTTTCCTCCCGAGACTCGGACCTTGCGCCGCCTCTTCCGGGCGTCGCAAACATCGCCGGACGCTTATAGGAACAACAATTCGTGTTGTCACCGGGCCTGCGAGAAAAATCTGCGCTTTCTTGCCGGCAAATGGGCAGACCGCTTCCGTCCTAGGCAACCATCCCGCCGGAGCCGGCCCGCCGCCTCCGGTTCGCCGCGATTACGCCGCGCCGTGGTCGTGCAGTGCTTGTAATTTACGTCACCGGCGTGTTGTGTGCCGGCGCACCGCGGCTCGTCCCGGCCGGATTCACTCCCAAGACTCTGACGATATGCGTCTCTCCCGCTACTTCATGCCGACCTTGCGCGAGACGCCCAAGGAAGCCGAGATCGTCTCGCATCGGCTGATGCTGCGCGCCGGGCTCGTGCGCCAGGAGGCCGCCGGCATCTACGCCTGGCTGCCGCTCGGCCTGCGGGTTCTGGAGCGCGTCTGCGCGGTGATCCGCCGGGAGCAGGACCGCGCGGGTGCGATCGAGATCCTGATGCCGACGGTGCAGTCGGCCGAGCTGTGGCGGGAATCCGGCCGCTACGAGGCCTACGGCAAGGAGATGCTGCGCCTGAAGGACCGGCACGACCGCGAGATGCTCTACGGCCCCACCGCCGAGGAGATGGTCACCGAGATCTTCCGGGCGAGCGTGCGCTCCTACAAGGATCTGCCGAAGAATCTCTATCAGATCTCGTGGAAGTTCCGCGACGAGGTGCGGCCGCGCTTCGGCACGATGCGCTCCCGCGAGTTCCTGATGAAGGACGCCTATTCGTTCGACTTCGACCAGGCCGGCGCCCGCCACGCCTACAACCGCATGTTCGTGGCGTACCTGCGCACCTTCGCGGGCCTCGGCCTGAAGGCGATCCCGATGCGCGCCGATACCGGCCCGATCGGCGGCGACCTGTCCCACGAGTTCATCATCCTGGCCAAGACCGGCGAGAGCGAGGTCTTCTGCGACAAGGCCTATCTCGACTTCGCGATCCCGCCCGAGACCGTGGATTTCGACGACGTCGCCGCCCTGCAGGGCATCGTCGACGGCTGGACATCGCACTACGCCGCCACCGAGGAGATGCACGAGCCGGAGGCCTTCGCGGAGGTCGGCGAGGAGAGCCGGCTGGCCGCCCGCGGCATCGAGGTCGGGCACATCTTCTATTTCGGCACCAAGTATTCCGAGCCGATGGGCGCCAAGGTCGCCGGGCCGGACGGGATCGAGCGGCCGGTCCATATGGGTTCCTACGGCATCGGCCCGAGCCGGCTGGTGGCGGCGATCATCGAGGCGAGCCACGACGAGGCCGGCATCATCTGGCCGGATTCGGTCGCGCCCTTCGACGTCGCGCTGATCAACCTCAAGGTCGGCGATGCCGGAACCGACGCGGCCTGCGCGCAGATCCAGTCGGATCTCGAGACCGCCGGCCTCTCGGTGCTCTACGACGACCGCGACGAGCGCCCGGGCGCCAAGTTCGCCACCGCCGACCTGATCGGCCTGCCCTGGCAAATTATCGTCGGACCGAAGGGTCTCGCGGAGGGCAAGGTCGAGCTGAAGCGGCGCGCGGGGGGCGAGCGCGAGAGCCTCGCGACCGTCGACCTGCTGGCGCGCATCCGGCGCGTCTGAGACACACCGATGGCGGCATCAGCGGCGCTGGACCGGGTGAAGGGCTTCGCGGCGTCGCTCCGCGAGGGCACTGCGCCCTTCGCGCCGTTCGAGTGGATCCTCGCCGGCCGCTACCTGCGCGCCCGCCGCCGGGGCGGCGGCGTCTCGGTGGTGGCGTTCTTCTCGGTGCTGGGCATCGCGCTGGGCGTCGCCACGCTGATCATCGTCCTGTCGGTGATGAACGGCTTCCGGGCCGAGCTGCTGTCGAAGATCGTGGGCATCAACGGCCATCTCTTCGCCACGCCGATCGACCGGCCGTTCAACGACTGGACCGACCTATCGGATCGCCTGTCGAAGGTGGCGGGTGTGCGGGCGGCGGTGCCGCTGGTGGAAGGCCAAGCCTTCGCCTCGTCGCAATACGGCGGCTCGGGCGTCATCATCCGCGGCGTGCGGGCGGCCGATCTGGACGCCCTGGCAGCAGTATCGGCGTCGATCCGCGGCGGGACGCTGGAGGGCTTCGACGACGGCACGGGCGTCCTGATCGGGCGGCGGCTCGCCGACACGCTGGGCCTGCAGGCCGGCGACACGATCACCCTGGTGACGCCCAAGGGCTCGTCCACGCCGTTCGGGACCGCGCCGCGCACCAAGAGCTACACGGTCAAGGCGGTGTTCGAGGTCGGCATGACCGAGTTCGACCAGACCTTCGTGTTCATGCCGCTCCCCGAGGCGCAGGCGTTCTTCAACAAGGACGGCGACGTCAGCATGATCGAGATCTACGTCGACGATCCCGACCATGTCGGCGAGATGCGCGAGCCCCTGGAGATGGCGGCCGAGCGGCCGATCCTGCTCACGGACTGGCGGCAGCGCAACCGGACCTTCTTCGGGGCGCTGGAGGTGGAGCGGAACGTCATGTTCCTGATCCTCAGCCTGATCGTCGTGGTGGCGACGCTCAACATCGTCTCCGGCCTGATCCTGCTTGTGCGCGACAAGTCGAGCGACATCGCGATCCTGCGGACCATGGGTGCGACGCCCGGCACGATCATGCGGGTGTTCCTGATCAACGGCGCGCTGATCGGGATCGTCGGCACGCTCGGCGGGCTGGCGCTCGGCATCCTGATCACCCTCAACATCAAGCCGATCCAGCACGTGCTGTTTCCCGGCGCCTGGGACCCGACGGTGCGCTTCCTCGCCGAGATCCCGGCCCAGATGAACCCCAAGGAGATCACCGCCGTGGTGATCACCTCGCTGCTCCTGTCGCTCGCCGCGACACTCTATCCTTCCTGGCGCGCCGCCCGGCTCGATCCGGTGCAGGCCCTCCGCTACGGCTGACGGTCCGCCCACCGATGAGCGATTCGAGCCAGACGACCGGCGACCAGCCGGTCCCGGCCCTGTTCTTTTCCCGCGTCGAGCGGCGCTACGCCCAGGCCGAGGGCGCCCTGGAGATCCTGCGCGGGGCCGACCTCGCGATCTGGCCGGGCGAACTGGTGGCGCTGGTGGCGCCCTCGGGTGCCGGCAAGTCGACCCTGCTGCACCTCGCCGGCCTCCTGGAGCGGCCGGACGGGGGCGAGATCTATATCGGCGGCCATCCCACGGCGGCGATGGCGGATGCCGAGCGCACCCGCCTGCGCCGCGAGGAGATGGGCTTCGTCTACCAGTTCCACCACCTCCTGCCGGAGTTCTCCGCCCTGGAGAACGTGGTGATGCCGCAGCTCATCCGCGGCCTGAAACGCGCGGAGGCGAAGGCCCGCGCCACGGAACTCCTGAGTTTCCTCGGCCTGAAGGATCGCCTGCTCCATCGCCCGGCCGAGCTGTCGGGGGGCGAGCAGCAGCGTGTCGCCATCGCCCGGGCGGTGGCCAACGGCCCGCGGCTGCTGCTGGCCGACGAGCCGACCGGCAATCTCGATCCCGGAACCGCGGGCCATGTCTTCTCGGTGCTGATGTCCCTGGTCCGTGCCTCGGGCCTCGCCGCCCTTGTCGCGACCCACAATCTCGAACTGGCCGCCCGCATGGATCGCCGGGTGACGATCCGCGACGGGCTGATCACGCAGCTCGACTGAGCACGGGCGCGACGTCCCCGCGGGCGGGCGCGCCGGTCTCAAGCGGCGGCGGTGTCCGCAAGCGGATCCCGGTGAGGCCCGACACCGATCCCGGGGCTCGGGATCGGCTTCGCCGCTCATGAACCCCAAGGAACCGCAGCGTCGCCTGCCGGCGGCCGCGCCGCCGCCGGGCGTGTCTCCGCGGGGGCTGCGCGACGCGCCCGCGCGACCGATCGGCCCGAAGAGGTGGCGCATTTTAATCCCGCGCGCCGCGTGCGTCGAGGCACGTCATGGAAGACACCGGCTCCCTATCTTCAGATCACGCAAGACGAAACAGGGCCGATTGATCGGACTGTACTGCGGAGGAGTTTGATAACCACCATGAAGACCCGTATCGCCGCCGTCGTCACCGCGCTTGTCCTTGGCGTGGCTCCGATCTCGTCCGCCATGGCGGCCAACGGCGCCCGCTGGGCCGGCTTCGCCAACTCCGAAATCGAGACCACCGGCTCACTGGGCCTCGGGGTCCACGACAATCCCGCCTATGTGGGCTGCCCGCTGAGTTCGGCCGCGGAGGGCAACGCTGACCAGCAGACCCGGCCGGTCAAGCAGTACGGCCAGACCGCCGGCGGTTACCGCTGCTGATCAGACCGGAGGCCGGATGAAGCTCAAGGCTCTCTCCTACGTCATGATCGGCGCCTTCGTGACCGGCCTGCTCATGACGCTCTACGGCTCGGCCACGACCCTGCTGAGCCATTGACCTGCGTGCGCCGCTCCCATCAAGGGGCGGCGCCGCTCGCGCGCGGACAGCCCTGTCCGGGTCCGCCCGGCTGGAGCGATCAGGGGCCGCCCCGAGATCCCGCTCCGGACTCACCCTCCGCGGCCGCGGGGCGCGGTCCGGATCGGATGGCGGGACTCGTCAGCGCCTCGACGTAGTCGCAGGCGTCGAGGATGGCGTCGGAACTCCCCGCGATCCGCGCCTTCGCGGCCGCCGTTGCGCGTGCCACCGCGGGATCGGTGAGCAGACGGCCGAGCACCCGGGCCGCCCGAGCCGGGCGGAAGGCGCGGCGGCTCAAGGTGGCACCCAGGTCGCGGTCCTTCAGCCGCCGCCCCTCATCGAAATGGTCGAAGGCTACCGGAACGACGAGTTGCGGAACGCCCGCGGCCAGTGCCTGCGCCACCGTCCCGACGCCGCCGTGATGGACCAGGGCCGCGCTGCGCGGCAGGAGGGCGCTCAGCGGCGCGTAGGGCAGGTGGATGATCTCGGCGGGCAGCGGCTTCGGGATCTGGCCGCCCTGCGGGGCGAGCAGAACGCCGCGGCGGCCCATGCGCCGGCACAGCCGCACCGCGGTGTCGAAGAAGCCGGCGCCCTGGCGCATGGCCGAGCCGTAGGTGAACACGACCGGCGGCGCGCCTGCCTGGAGGAATGCCTCCAGCTCCGGCGGCATGGCCGCCACGTCGCCGAACCGGTCGACCAGCGGGAAGCCGAGCTGCACCGCCTGGTTCGGCCAATCGGCCTGCGGCGCGGCGTACCAGTCTGGGAACATCAGGAGCATACCGGTCGGGCTGTTCCACCAGTGCCGCAGCCGGTAGACTGGGTCGAGGCCCAGTCGCGCGCGCAGGGCGTTGAGCGGCGGCAGCGTGAACGGACCGACCGCGACCTGATCGACGCCGAGATTCACGTAGGCCCGCAGGGAAGCCGGGAGGAATCGCGGCAGCGGCAGGCCCGGCAGGCGGGGCGGATCGTACCGGCTCTCGATCAGGAACGGCATCACGTGCAGCGTCGCGGTCGGGAGATCGTAGAGATCCTGCGCGAGCCGTGCCCCCCATCCGAGCGGCGAGGCGACCACACGGAGGTCGACGCCCCGTCCCCGGGTCGCCCCGAGCCACAGGCAGGCCGCCTCGGCGACCTGGAGGGCGTAGTCGAACATCGGCCGGAAGCCCTGTTGCGGGTGCCACAGATCCGGCTGGCGGATCACCGCCTCGTAATCCGCCACCGTGCCGAGGGGCTGGAAGGCGAGGCCGGCCCGGCGGGCCATCGCCTCGAACGGAGCCGGAGCCGCCAGCGAGACGCCGTGACCACGCTTCAACAACTCGTGACCCAGCGCGATGAACGGCAGCACGTCGCCGTGTGTGCCGACGGCCACGAGGGCGACGTCGAACCGTTCGACCGTCCGGTGCGCGGGAATGGCTTGCTCCTTCGAACCCCCCGATCAGATGACGAGTTCGTCTCGGCGCGAGGGCATGCCAGCACGCCCGATCCGCATCAAGACACTTTTTACCGTAACCGATAGACGCGCAGGAATTATTGCGCGCCGCCTCTATCATTAGAACAAAACATGAACATACTGGGACCGGAACGCGGGAGGTACGACGATGCTGAAGCGGATGGTCCTGACCGGAATGGTCGAGTTCATGGCATTCGGACTTTTGTTCGCGGCGGTCGGCGCCTGGGCGATAGCCTTGGCACCGGTTCGTTAGCCGGATTTTTCCAACGCGCCCCCGGTTCCTCCGAGAGGCCGGTTATACACAGGCGATCGGCCCTGCAGGGGAGATCATCCACAGGCTTGGCCCGAACTGGTGCTTCCGGGGCACGACCGGTGGATATCGTCTATCGGCGGCCCGGCACACGTCGACTTGGAGCCGGCGAGCGGGGATGCTGCCCGACCCCTGAACAAGGTCGGCCATGCCACGCCAGCTCAAGGAGGTCGGATTCGTCCACCTCCACGTCCACTCGTCCTATTCCCTGCTCGAAGGGGCGCTGAAGGTCGGCTCCCTGATCAAGGCGGCGGTGGCCGACCGGCAGCCGGCCCTGGCGCTCACCGACACCAACAACCTGTTCGGGGCGCTGGAATTCTCCGAGAAGGCGGCTGGCGAAGGCGTTCAGCCGATTGCCGGGGTGCAGCTTTCGGTGGCGTTCGAGGCCGCCGATCCGCACCAGCGGCAGGCGCCGACGAGCCACGGCATCGTGCTCCTCGCCCAGGACGAGGCCGGCTACGCCAACCTGCTGCGGCTGGCGAGCCGCGCCTATTTCGATACGGCCCTCGGCGAGGCGCCGCGCCTGGACGCCGCGGCCCTCGTCGGTGCCTCGGAGGGGCTGATCGCCCTCACGGGCGGCCTGTCCGGCCCCCTCGACGCGGCATTCCGGGCCGGGCGGCCCGAGTTGGCCCTCGGCCGCCTCAGGAGCCTCAAGGAGGCCTTCGGCGAGGACCGGCTCTATGTCGAGCTGCAGCGCCACGGCCTGCCCGAGGAGGGGCGGATCGAGACGGCGCTCCTCGACCTCGCCGGCCGCCACGGTCTCGGGATCGTGGCGACCAACGAGCCCTACTTCGCCAAGCCCGACGATTACGACGCCCATGACGCGCTGCTCGCCATCGCGGAGGGCCGCCTCGTCTCGGACGAGCGCCGCCGCCGTCTGACGCCGAGCCACGCCTTCAAGACCCGCGCCGAGATGGCCGAGCTGTTCCGCGACCTGCCGGACGCGCTCCAGGCCACGGTCGAGATCGCCATGCGCTGCGCCGTGCGGGCACGGACCCGCAAGCCGATCCTGCCGAATTTCGGCGCCGTGGCGGCGGGGGAGACGCCCCCCATGGCCGAGGCCCTGGCGGAGGCCGCCGAGACGGGCGTGCAGGCGGTCTCGGCCGACGAGCCGACCGAGCTGCGCCGGCAGGCCGAGGCGGGGCTGGAGCTGCGCCTCAAGCAGCACGGCACGGCGCCGGGCTTCTCGGAAGAGGATTACCGCAAGCGCCTCGCGTTCGAACTCGACGTCATCGTGTCGATGAAGTTCCCGGGCTACTTCCTGATCGTCTCGGACTTCATCAAGTGGGCCAAGGACCACGACATCCCGGTGGGGCCGGGCCGCGGCTCGGGCGCCGGCTCGCTGGTGGCGTGGTCGCTGCTGATCACCGACCTCGACCCGCTCCGCTTCGGCCTGTTGTTCGAGCGCTTCCTCAACCCCGAGCGCGTCTCGATGCCGGATTTCGACATCGACTTCTGCGTGGAGGGCCGCGAGCGGGTGATCCGCTACGTGCAGCAACGCTACGGCGAGGGGCAGGTCGGGCAGATCATCACCTTCGGCACGCTGCTCGCCCGCGGCGTGCTGCGCGACGTCGGCCGCGTCCTGGAGATGCCCTACGGGCAGGTCGACAAGCTGACCAAGCTCGTTCCGCAGAACCCGGCCAACCCGGTGACGCTCGCCCAGGCGATCGAGGGTGAGCCGAAGCTGCAGCAGGCCATGGAGGAGGAGCCGATCGTCGGCCGGCTCATCGACATCTCCAAGAAGCTGGAGGGCCTGCACCGCCACGCCTCGACCCACGCGGCCGGCGTGGTGATCGGCGACCGGCCCCTGGAGGAACTGGTCCCGCTCTACCGAGACCCGAAGACCGGCATGCGGGTCACCCAGTTCAACATGAAGTGGGTCGAGCAGGCCGGGCTGGTGAAGTTCGACTTCCTCGGCCTCAAGACTCTGACCATGCTGCGGTGCTGCACGGATCTCCTGAAGGCGCGCGGCATCGACATCGACCTCGCCTCGCTGCCGCTCGACGACCCGAAGACCTACGGCCCGATGGGCCGCGGCGAGACGGTCGGCGTGTTCCAGGTGGAATCGGCCGGCATGCGCAAGGCGCTCTGCGAGATGCAGGCCGACCGGCTGGAGGACATCATCGCCCTGGTGGCGCTGTACCGGCCGGGCCCGATGGCCAACATCCCGGTCTATTGCGAGCGCAAGCTCGGCCGCGACGCCGGCAACGAGGCGACCTGGTACCCGGATCCGAAGCTGGAGCCGATGCTGAAGGAGACATTCGGCATCATCGTCTACCAGGAGCAGGTGATGGAGATCGCCAAGGTCCTCGCCGGCTACTCGCTCGGCGAGGCCGACATGCTCCGGCGCGCCATGGGCAAGAAGATCCGCGCCGAGATGGACGCGCAGCGCGACCGGTTCCTCAAGGGCTGCACCGAGCGCGGCCTGACCAAGGCCAAGGCCAACGAGATCTTCGACCTGCTCGCCAAGTTCGCCGATTACGGCTTCAACAAGAGCCACGCCGCGGCCTACGCGCTGCTCACCTACCAGACCGCCTATCTGAAGGCGAACTATCCGGTCGAGTTCCTGGCCGCCGCCATGACGCTCGACATCGACAACACCGACAAGCTCGCCGAATTCCGCCAGGACGCGCAGCGCCTCAAGATCACGGTGGAGCCGCCCTCGATCAACACCTCCGGCGAGGTGTTCGAGGTGCGCGACGGCAAGATCTTCTACGCCCTCGCGGCCATCAAGGGCGTCGGCCGCGAAGCGGTGCGGGCGCTGGTGGAGGCCCGGGGCGATCGGCCGTTCAAGGACCTCGCCTGCCTCGCCCGCCGCCTCAACCCGCGGCAGATCAACAAGCGCACCCTGGAGAGCCTCGTCCAGGCCGGGGCGCTCGACTGCATCGAGCCCGACCGGGCGCGGGCCTTCGCGGCGGTCGAGCCGATGATGAAGCTCGCCGCCAGCGCGGCGGAAGCCGAATCCGCCGGCGTCACCGACATGTTCGGCGGCGTGGTGGCGGACGACGTGTCCCTGCGGATCCCCCCGCACGAGATCTGGCCGATGGCCGACACGCTGAAGCGGGAATACGCGGCGATCGGGTTCTTCATCTCCGGCCATCCCCTCGACGAGTATGGCGACCTGCTCGACAAGCTGCGGGTGCAGAGCTGGACCGATTTCTGCCGCGCGGTGCGGGCCGGGACCTCCAGCGTCGGCCGGGTGGCGGCCTCCGTGCTCGACCGGGCGGAGCGGCGCACCAAGACCGGCAACAAGATGGGCATCGTCACCCTGTCGGACCGGACCGCCCATTTCGAGGCGATCATCTTCTCCGAGGGCCTCGGCCAGTACCGCGACATCCTGGAGCCGGGCCGCCCGCTCGTGCTCCAGCTCCAGGCGAACCTGGAGGGCGAGGACGTGCGCGCCCGGATCCTCACCGCCGAGCCCCTAGACCAGGCGGTGGCCCGCCACCAGAAGGGGATCCGCATCCACCTGAGCGATCCGCGCGGCGTCGCGCCCGTGCAGCAGCGTCTGTCAATGCGCGGGGAGAGCGAGGTCTCGCTGATCCTCAAGCTCGACGGCGGCAGCCGCGAGGTGGAGATCCGACTGCCCGGCAAGTTCCAGGCGACGCCGACGCTGGCCGGCCAGCTCCGGACCGTGCCAGGGGTGGTGCAGGTGGAGGTGAGCTAGAACGGCGCCGCGAGGCAGCCGGCGAGGGCGTCCTTCAGCGCGGCGGCGTCGGCCTCCGCCACCGTGGCCGTCGCGGTCAGGGCCGGATCGCCGGAGCGTGGGCTCGCCTGCGTCCAGGTAAGCTTGGCGCCGGGCTGGCTGAGCGCCTGGGCGAGCCCGCGCAGGGGATCGTCGCCGCGGCGGGCGCCCGTCACCGTCAGGGTGAAACCCGCATCCGCCCCGGTTGCCGCGCCCTGAACCGGGATCCGCACCGAGCGCACGCTGCCCGCGCTGGAAACCAGGATGCCGGTGAGGGGGGGTTCGCTGCCGGAACCTGCGAGCCCGGCGAAGTCGAAGCGCGGCGCCAGCTCGGCGAAGCGCGGTACTGTCAGCGCCGCCGAAAGGCCGGTCCCGCCCGGATCGCAGGCGAGGTGCAGGGTCGCCGGGCGCCGATCCGGCCCCAGCTCCGCGGCGCCGGTGAGGGTCGCGCTGCCACCGGGCGCCCGGGCGCCGCCGGCGAGCAGCGGTGTCTGCCCGGTGAGGATGTCGGACAGCCGGTCGCCGCGACTCAGCGGCCCCGCCAGGAGCGCCACGGCGGCGATGCCGACGACCGCGAGGGCTACGCCGATCCGGAGCCGCATCTCATCCTCCGCCTGTGGACATCCCGGGCCGGCGGCATAGACGAACGCGGCCGGCCCGCAACCCTTCCTTCACCACGCCCGCAGAAATCCGGCTGCAAGTCCACCTGTGTGCAGCGCAGCAACTCCTTAAAAAGCGATCGATCCTATGCACCGGCGCTCAAGCTTGAGCGTCGCCATGCGCACGAAGATCCTGCTCGCCCTCACCCTCCTGGTCTACGTCACCACCGGCCGCGCCCCCGGCATCCGGGAGCCGCGCAACCCCGATGCCGAGCATGCGGGCGGTCGCGTCGCGGTGGTGATGAAGCGCGCCTGGACCTGAACCTCACGCCCCGGGCACGCAGACCCGGAGCCGGTCCGCCACCAGGGCCTGGAGATTCCAGAGATGGCGGTCGCGGATGCCGAGGCGCTCGCAGGCCTCCACGGTCCGGAACAGGTATTCCGCGCTCGGTCCCTTGTGCCCGCAGGCGGCGGCGATCTTCTCCGCGATCTCGGCGTCCGAGAGGCGGCCGGCGTAGCGGTCGCTGGCGCGGTTGGCCAGGAAGGTCAGCGCCGACACGGTCCCGGCCTCGGTGGCGACCGGCAGCCAACGGGCGACGTAGCCCCGGCCGCGCATCTCCCGTCGCCAGACCGGCATCAGCGTCTCGCGGATCTCCATGCCCGGCAGGCGGAAGGCGACGCCCCGGCAGAGGCCGCCGCGATCGAGGGCCAGGACGAAGCCCGGTCGCTCCGGCGTGCCGCGGAACCGGCGCTGGAGCAGGCAGAATCGGCGATGGAAGCCGCGGACGGTGCCGATCCGGCGCTCGATGACCGCGAACTCCGGATTCCACATCAGCGAGCCGTAGGCGAAGACCCAGAGGTCGCGGCCCTCGCGCCCGGCGACGATCGCGTCGAGCCCCGGGCGCAGTTCCGCGTCGCTCAGCACGTCGAGGGCGCTCGGATCGTCGGGCACCGGCTCGGAATGGGCACGGGCGATCAGGTCGAGGCTGAGGTCGAGGGCGCGGGTGGCATCGGCGGGCATGGCCCGTCAACGCGGATCCGTCACGGCTTGTTGCCCATCGCGTCCAGTTCGAGGAAGGGTCGGCTGCGATGGCCGGTGCAGACCTCGTCGTCGTCGATCACCTCGAACCGGTCGGCCGCGTAACGCATCACCGCCCTCGGCCGCTCGGGCTTGCCGAAGGTGCGGCCGTACATCCGGCCCGACACGCAGTAGATCACCCGGCCGGCATCCGCGATCGGCCCGGCGATCCGGCTGCCCTCGAACCGCACCGGCAGCAGCGAGACCGAGCCGAAGGCGACCTGCTTGAGCGCCAGGGCGGCGATCCGCTGGAGGAGGGCCGGGGAGGGCGCGTCCTCGGTCACGGGCTTCGGGGGCCGCGGCGCGGCCTGCGCCCCGGCGGCGATCAGGATCAGGCAGGCGGCGAGGGCGGCGCGGGGCGGCATCGGCCCTGCCTACGCCGCCGAGGTTGCCCGGGGCTGGACAATGCGCGCGGGCAGCGCCGGACCGCACGCCTTCCTATATGGGTCTGATGAGCGGAACGCGTCCGTCGCGCGCCGCGCCCCTCTCACCGCGTGACGCGACCCGCGATGCAATGGACCGACGACGCCCTGGTGCTCGGCCTGCGCCGGCACGGGGAGACCGGCGTCATCCTGGAGGCGATGACCGAGAACCACGGGCGCCATCTGGGACTCGTGCATGGCGGGCGCTCGCGCCGGATGCAGCCGGTGCTGCAGCCCGGCAACCGGGTCCGGCTGACGTGGCGGGCGCGCCTCGACGAGGGCCTCGGGTCCTACGGGGTTGAGCCCCTCGAGTCGCAGGTCTCGCGGATGATCGGGTCGAGCCTCGCCCTCTACGGCCTGGGCCACATGGCGGCCCTGCTGCGGCTCCTGCCCGAGCGCGATCCCCATCCAGGCCTCTACGCGGCGGCCGGGATCCTGGTCGCCCACCTCGACGACCCGACGATCGCGCCGCCCCTGATGGTGCGCTTCGAGCTGGCGATCCTGTCGGAACTCGGCTTCGGCCTCGACCTGACCGCCTGCGCGGCCACCGGCGACAACGACGCCCTGGCCTACGTGTCGCCGAAGAGCGGCCGGGCCGTGAGCGCCTCGGCGGGCGAGCCGTACCGGGACCGCCTGCTGGCACTTCCGAGCTTCCTGCATGCGGGCGGCCCCCCCGGCCCCGACGGCGTTGCGCAAGGGTTTACCTTGACGGGGTACTTCCTGGACCGGCACGTCTGGGCGCCCCGCGGCCTCGGGCCTCCCGAGGAGCGGGCGCGATTCGTTGCGCTCGGTCGCGAGGCCGAGTAATGTTCGCTTTCTGTTCTCAACCGTCGCTCCGGGGGGCTGCGGGCGGGCCCGGAATCCAGAATCGCCGCAGCGCCGGATGCGAGGAGCCTCGCCCGGCAGGGACGACGCGTCTGGATTCCGGGCTCCGCTCCGCGGCACCAGACTGACGGGCGCGCGGGCAGAGACGATTGAGAGTGTGAGGAGCCGTCATGGGCCAGCCCTTCGAGCCGCCGTCCGGCGACGGGATCGAGAGCGTCGAGCTGAAATCGGCGCTGGAGGAGCGCTACCTCGCCTACGCGCTCTCGACGATCATGCACCGGGCGCTGCCGGACGCCCGCGACGGGCTGAAGCCCGTGCACCGGCGCATCCTGTACGGCATGCGGCTGCTGCGCCTCGACCCGAATACCGCGCATAAGAAGTGCGCCAAGATCGTCGGCGACGTGATGGGCGACTTCCACCCCCACGGCGACCAGGCGATCTACGACGCCCTGGTGCGGCTCTCCCAGGACTTCGCCCAGCGCTACCCGCTGGTCGACGGCCAGGGCAATTTCGGCAACATCGACGGCGACGGCCCGGCCGCCTACCGCTACACCGAGGCGCGGCTCACCGAGGTCGCCCGGCTGCTCCTCGACGGGATCGACGAGGACACAGTTGATTTCCGGCCCTCCTACAACGGCGAGAAGGAGGAGCCGATCGTCCTGCCGGCGGCCTTCCCGAACCTGCTGGCCAACGGCAGCCAGGGCATCGCGGTCGGCATGGCGACCTCGATCCCGCCGCACAACGCCGCCGAACTGTGCGATGCGGCGCTCTACCTGATCAACCACCCCGAGGCGACCTCGGCGCACCTCGCCAGGTTCGTGCAGGGTCCGGACTTCCCCACCGGCGGCATCCTGGTCGACTCGGCCGAGTCCATCGCCGAGGCCTACCGGACCGGCCGCGGCGCCTTCCGGGTCCGCGCCCGCTGGCACAAGGAGGATCTGGGCCGCGGCACCTGGAACATCGTCGTCACCGAGATCCCCTACGGCATCCCGAAGGGCCGGCTGATCGAGAAGATGGCCGAGCTCCTGCAGGAGAAGAAGCTGCCGCTCCTGGCCGACGTGCGGGACGAATCGGCCGAGGACGTGCGCGTCGTGCTGGAGCCGCGCGCGCGCACGGTGGATCCGGTGATCCTGATGGAATCGCTGTTCCGGCTGACGGAACTCGAGGCCCGGATCCCGCTCAACCTCAACGTCCTGGTCGGCGGCCTCGTGCCGAAGGTGATCGGGCTCGTCGAGTGCCTGCGGGAATGGGTCGACCACCGCCGCGTGGTCCTGCAGCGCCGCTCGCGCTACCGCCTCGGCCAGATCGACCGCCGCCTGGAGATCCTGGGCGGCCTGCTCATCGTCTATCTCGACCTCGACGAGGTGATCCGCATCATCCGCGAGGAGGACGAGCCCAAGGCCGCCCTCATGGCCCGGTTCGAGCTGACCGAACTCCAGGCCAACGCGATCCTCGACACGCGCCTGCGCTCCCTGCGCAAGCTGGAGGAGATGGAGCTGAAGCGCGAGTTCGAGGGGCTCACCGCCGAGAAGGCCGAGATCGACGCCCTGCTCGCCTCCGAGCCGGCGCAGTGGAAGGCGATCCAGGCGCAGATCCGCGCCGTGAAGAAGACCTTCGGCCCCGAGACCAAGCTGGGCCGCCGCCGCACCACGCTGGCGAGCCCGCCGGATGTCGGCGGCATCGACTTCACCGCGGCCCTGGTGGAGCGCGAGCCGATCACCGTGATCGTCTCCACCAAGGGCTGGATCCGGGCGCTCAAGGGCCACGTCGCCGACCTGTCGGGGGTGGCGTTCAAGGGCGACGACACCCTGAAGATCGCGTTCCCGACCGAGACCACGCAGAAGATCCTGCTGCTCGCCACGAACGGCAAGGTCTTCACCCTCGACGCCTCGAAGCTGCCGGGCGGGCGCGGCTTCGGCGACCCGGTGCGCCTGATGGCCGACCTCGACGACGGCACCGAGATCGTGGCAGCTCTGCCCTACCGGCCGGAGACCAAACTGCTCATCGTGGGCTCGGACGGCCGCGGCTTCGTGGCGCCCGCCGACGCGCTGGTCGCCAACACCCGCAAGGGCAAGAGCGTGCTCGGCCTCGACGGAGACGCCACCGCGGCCGTGCTGGTGCCGGCCGAGGGCGACCACGTCGCGGTGGTCAATACGGAGAAGCTGCTGCTGATCTTCCCGATCTCCGAGGTGGCGGAACTCGCCCGCGGCAAGGGCGTGCGGCTCCAGCGCTGCCGCAGCGGCCGGCTCCAGGACGCGCACGTGTTCAAGCTGGCGGACGGCCTGCCCTGGCAGGACGGCTCGCCGGAGGGGCGGCTCGCCAACGCGTCGGTGCTGGAGAAGTGGCTCGGCCACCGGGCCGAGGTCGGGCTGATGATGGCGCGCAGCTTCCCGAAGTTCGAGCGGTTCGGGCGCTGAGGAGAGGGCGGTTGCTCCGTCATCACGAGCGCAGCGAAGTGACCCAGGGCAGCGCCACCTTGACGAACGTGGCGCCGCTGGATGGCTTCGCTCCGCTCGCAACGACGACGGCGCCGACGTCATGGGCGGCGGTCACCGCCCCTTAACGGCCGCCTCGTCCGCAGCCCAGAGGTGCTGCGCCGCGTAGGCGCGGAAGGGCCGCCACGCCTCGGCCCGGGCCAGAAGCTCCGCCGGACTCGGGCGACCGGTGCCGGTCTCCAGAGCCCGCAGCAGGCCGACATCGCCCACCGGCAGGGCGTCCGGCAGCTTGAGCGCCCGCAGGGCGATATACTGTGCCGTCCACGGCCCGATCCCGCGGATCGCCGTGAAGCGCAGCAGCGCGGCCTCCAGCGACTCGGCCGGAGCGAACAGGTCCGGTTCGGCCAGCGTCGCCGCCGCCAGCGCCCGGATCGCCGCGCCGCGGGCGCGCGGCATGTTGAGCGCCAGGGCGATATCGGCCTCGACCAGATCCGCCGCCGTCGGGAAGACGTGGGTCAGGACGCCCACCGGCTCCGGCAGCCGCGTCCCGAACGCCGCCACAAGCCTGCCCGCCAACCCGATCGCGGCGGAGACCGAAACCTGCTGGCCGAGGATCGCCCGGCAGCCGGTCTCGAACGGATCCCAGGCGCCCGGCAGGCGCAGCCCGGGCCGGGCCGCCACGAGGGGGGCCAGGACCGGATCCCGGGCCAGGCAGCCGGCGATGGCAGCCGGGTCGGCGTCGCAGTCGAACAGGCGGCCCAGGCGCTCCGCCACCGCGGCGGCGTGTCCGGGATCGATGCCGCGGAGGACGACGCGCAGGCAATCCGTGCCGGGCTCCGCCGTCAGGTGGCCGAACCGACCCGCGACGCGGACCGTGCGCCGGTAGGCCGAGCCGTCGGGCGCCACCGTCTCGACGCCCGGGATCGCGCGCTTGGCCAGGAAGGCGCGGATCGCCGCCCAGTCGTAGGGCGGGCGGCAGGGCAGGCGGAGATCGATGGCCTCCGCACACGCGAAGGGCGGCCTTTCGGCCGCCCCCATGGTCGTGTCCTGGGTCGCGTCCCGGGACAGGTCCCGCCTCAGCCGCGCTGATCGACCGGCACGTAATCGCGCTGGGCCGGACCCACGTAGAGCTGGCGCGGACGGCCGATCTTCTGCGAGGGATCCTCGATCATCTCGGCCCACTGGGCGATCCAGCCCACCGTGCGGGCCACCGCGAACAGCACCGTGAACATGTCGGTGGGGAAGCCCATCGCCTTGAGGGTGATGCCCGAGTAGAAATCGATGTTCGGGTAGAGCTTCTTCTCGATGAAGTACTCGTCCTTGAGGGCGATCTGCTCCAGCTCCATGGCGACGTGCAGCAGCGGATCGTCGGTCTTGCCGAGTTCCTTCAACACCTGGTGGGTGGTGTGCTGCATGATCCGGGCGCGCGGGTCGTAGTTCTTGTAGACCCGGTGGCCGAAGCCCATCAGGCGGAACGGGTCGTTCTTGTCCTTGGCCTTGGCGACGTACTTGCTGACGTTCTCGGGGGTGCCGATCTCCATCAGCATCTTGAGGGCCGCCTCGTTGGCGCCGCCATGGGCCGGCCCCCAGAGGCAGGCGATGCCGGCCGCGATGCAGGCGAAGGGGTTGGCGCCGGACGAGCCCGCGAGCCGCACCGTCGAGGTCGAGGCGTTCTGCTCATGGTCGGCGTGCAGGATGAAGATCTTGTCGAGCGCCCGGGCGAAGACCGGGTTCACCTCGTAATCCTCGCACGGCACAGCGTAGCACATGCGCAGGAAGTTCGAGGTGTAGTCGAGGTCGTTCTTCGGGTACACGAACGGCTGGCCGATCGAGTACTTGTAGGCCATCGCGGCGAGCGTCGGCATCTTGGCGATCATGCGGATCGACGCGATCAGCCGCTGGCTCTCATCGGTGATGTCGGTCGAGTCGTGGTAGAAGGCCGAGAGCGCGCCCACGGAGGCGACCATCACGGCCATCGGGTGCGCGTCGCGGCGGAAGCCGGTAAAGAACCGGTTCATCTGGTCGTGCACCATGGTGTGGCGCGTGACCCGGTAGTCGAAATCGGCCTTCTGGGCGGCGGTCGGCAGGGCGCCGAACAGCATCAGGTAGCAGGTCTCGAGGAAGTCGCCCTTCTCGGCGAGCTGCTCGATCGGGTAGCCGCGGTAGAGCAGCACGCCCTCGTCGCCGTCGATGTAGGTGATCTTCGATTCGCACGAGGCCGTCGAGGTGAAGCCCGGGTCGAAGGTGAAGGCGCCGGTCTGGGCGTAGAGCTTGCCGATATCGATCACGTCCGGCCCGATCGTGCCGGATTTAACCGGCAGCTCGACCGACTTGCCGTCCACGGTGATGGTGCTGGGTGCGCTCATGGATCGTGGACCCTTCTCTGGCGACGTGGCGGATGCCGGCCTCGGGCTGCCCGAGCCGGTCCCGGGGGCCTGAGCACCACGCATTATGCTGCGGGTGCTCACTGGCATGGGTTACCCAAACGGCACTGCAGCAGCAACGGGGTCGGTGACAACCCGACCCCGACGCCAAGCATATTCCGCCAAGCGAAATCCGGGCCGGGGCGCTGGGCTCCCGGCTGCGCCCGGCCGTCTCAGCCCTGCGGCACCTGATCGCCGAGCCGGGCCAGGGTCTCGTCCCGGCCCAGCACCGCCATCACGTCGAACAGGGGCGGGGAGGTGGTGCGGCCCGTGAGCGCGGCGCGCAGGGGTTGAGCCACCTGCCCGAGCTTGCATCCGGCCGTCTCGGCGTAAAGGCGCACGGCGCCCTCGGTCGAGGCCGCGTTCCAGTCGGTCAGCGCCTCGAGCGCCGGGCGAACACCCGCGAGGCGGGCGCGGCCCTCGTCGGAGAGAAGGGCGCCGGCCTTCTCGTCCAACGCCAGGGGGCGTTGCGCGTACAGGTAATAGGCGCTGTCGAGGAGTTCGATCAGCGTCTTGGCACGCTCCTTCAGACCCGGCATGGCCTGGGTCAGCTTGTCCTTCAGGTCTGCCGGGAGCGGCGCCGACAGGCCGCGCGCGGGGCCGACATTCGGCAGGATGGTCTCGATCGCCGCCACGAGGTCGGCATCCGCGCTGGTGCGGATGTAGAGGCCGTTGAGGTTGGCGAGCTTGGCGAAGTCGAACCGCGCCGCCGAGCGCCCGACCGAGCCGAGATCGAAGGCCGCGACCATCTCCTCGGTGGAGAAGACCTCCTGGTCGCCGTGGCTCCAACCGAGGCGGACGAGGTAGTTGCGCAGGGCCGCCGGCAGGTAGCCGAGGTCGCGATAGGCCTCGACGCCGAGGGCGCCATGGCGCTTCGAGAGCTTGGCTCCGTCGGCCCCGTGGATCAGGGGGATGTGCGCCATCGTCGGGACCTCCCAGCCGAGGGCAGAAAAGATCTGGGTCTGGCGCGCGGCGTTGGTGAGGTGGTCGTCGCCGCGGATGATCTGCGTGACGCCCATGTCGTGGTCGTCCACCACGACGGCGAGCATGTAGGTCGGCGTGCCGTCCGAGCGGAGGAGCACGAGGTCGTCGAGGTCCTTGTTGGCCCAGGTGACGCGACCCTGGACGGCGTCGTCGACCACGGTCTCGCCCGTGAGGGGCGCGCGCAGGCGGATCACCGGCTTGACCCCGGCGGGGGCCTCGGACGGGTCCCGGTCGCGCCAGCGCCCGTCGTAGCGGGGCGCGCGGCCCTCGGCGCGGGCGGTCTCGCGCATCTGCGCCAGCTCCTCGGCGGTAGCGTAGCAATGGTAGGCGCGGCCCGCAGCCAGCAGCTCCTCGGCTACGGCGCGGTGGCGCTCGGCCCGGGCGAACTGGAAGACCACGTCGCCGTCCCAGTCGAGGCCGAGCCAGGACAGGCCGTCGAGGATCGCGTCGATCGCGCCCTTGGTCGAGCGCTCCCGGTCGGTGTCCTCGATCCGCAGCAGCATCCGGCCACCGGTGTGGCGGGCGTAGAGCCAGTTGAACAACGCCGTGCGGGCTCCGCCGATATGGAGGTAACCGGTGGGCGAGGGCGCGAAGCGCGTGACGACGGCTGAGGACATCGGTCCGATAGGTTCGGGGGCGAGGCGCGAAGGGGTGGAGGCGGGGCGGCGGAGAGAGCGTCGATGGGTCTCGACACGGCGCCCGTAGCACGAAGCGCCGGCTGTAGCACGGGCCTGCGGATGGGTTAAGAATCGCCTGGGGAATCGCCCGGCCGCCGACGACAGGTCGCGCGGTGCGGGGTGGCGGCAATGCGACGGATCGGCGCGAGGCTCGCGGGTGGCGCTGTGGCGCTGGCCGGCCCGCGCGCGCCCGCCCTCCCGGCAGTCCGCCACTGGGTGGCCAAGGGCCTCGTCCGGGAGGCCGAACAGCGCCGGCTGTTCCCCTGGCTGGCCGTGGCGTTCGGGGCCGGAATCCTCATCTACTTCGTGGCGGCGGATGGCACGCCGCTCCTAGCCGCGCCCCTGATCGGCGCGGGTCTCGCCCTGGCGCCGACCCCGATCCTGGGGGCGCGGCCGGCGGCCCTGGCGCTGGCCCTCGGCGTGGCGGCCGCGTTCCTCGGCTTCGCGGCGGCGACCTGGCGGGTCGCGCAGGTCGCCGCCCCGATCCTCACCCGCACCACCATCGGCCCGCTGGTCGGGATGGTCGAGGCGCTCGACGAGCGGGAGGTCGGCGCCCGACTGATCATCCGCGTCGAGACCTTCGCGGGGCTCGCGCCGGAGTCGCGGCCGGTGCGGGTGCGGGTCTCGTTCCGCAGGACCCCCATCCCGCGCCCCGGGGACGTCGTCGCCGCCACCGCCCGGCTGCTGCCGCCGCCGGAGGCCGCCCGGCCGGGCGGCTACGACTTCGCCCGGGACGCGTATTTCCAGGGACTCGGCGCGGTGGGCTCGCTCGTCGGCGCGGTCGCGATCCGGGCGCCGACCGAGCCGCCGCCCATGAGCCTGCGCCTCGCCGCTCTGCTGGACGAGGCCCGCAACGCGCTGACCCGCCGGATCGCGCAGGCCGCAGGGGGACAAGCGGGCGCGGTGGCGGCGGCTCTTGTAACGGGCAAGCGGGGACTGATCGCGCCGGCGACCAACGACGCGCTCCGCGCCGCCGGAATCTACCACGTGGTGTCGATCTCGGGGCTCCACATGGTGCTGGCCGCCGGCGTGGTCTTCTGGCTGGTGCGGGCGGTCCTCGCCGCGGTGCCGTACTGCGCGCTGGTCTGGCCGATCAAGAAGATCGCCGCCGGCTTCGCCATGGTCGGGGTCACCGCCTACTGCGCCTTCTCGGGCTGGGACATCGCCGCCGAGCGCTCCCTGATCATGACCCTGATCATGCTGGGCGCGATCCTGGCGGACCGGCCGGCCCTGTCGATGCGCAACCTCGCGCTGGCCGCCCTGATCGCCCTCGCCCGGGAGCCCGAGGGCCTGCTCGGCCCGAGCTTCCAGATGTCGTTCGGCGCCGTGGCCGGGCTGATCGCCTGCGCCCGGCTGATCGACGGGCGGCTGTTCGTGCGCCCCGGGGCGGGGCGGCTCGGGCGGCTCGTCGGCACCGGCCTCTCGGCGGTGACCGGGACCCTGGCCACGACCCTCGTGGCCCAGATCGCGACCGCGCCCTTCGCCACCTATCATTTCCAGACGGTTCAGCCCTTCGGGCTTGTCGGGAACGCACTGACCCTGCCGCTGGTCTCCCTCGTGGTGATGCCGTCGGCGGTGATCGGGATCCTGGCCTATCCCTTCGCCCAGGACCGGCCGATCTGGTGGCTGATGGGTCAGGCGGTGGGGGGCATGCTCGTCGTCTCCGACTGGATCGCCGGGTTCGAGCGGGCGATCGTCGTCGTGCCGGCCTTCGGCACGTCGGCGCTGATCCTGCTGACCCTCGGCCTGCTGCTGGCGACGCTCCCAGCCTCGCGCCTGCGCTGGCTCGCCCTGGCGCCTGCCCTGGTCGGCCTCGTCCTCGCGGCCAGGCCGGACCGTTACGACCTCTACGTCGACCGACAGGGCGCAGGAGCCGCGGTCCGGGGGCCAGACGGACGCCTCACGGTGCTGGGCAGCCCTTCCGGCTTCGTCCTCGAGCAATGGCTGAAGGCGGACGGTGACGGACGGCGGCCCGCAACGCTGGTCGCACCGCAGGGCAGCGGCCGCTGCGACCACCTCGGCTGCACGGCGCGCCTGCCGGACGGCCGAGCGGTGGCCCTCGTCCGGGATCGGCGCGCCTTCCCGGAGGATTGCGCCCGCGCCGCAGTGGTGATCACCGGCCTCGTGGCGCCCCCGACCTGCACGCGCCCGCTGGTGATCGACCGGCGCGTCCTCACCGCCCACGGAGCGGTCGCCCTCCGGGCCGAGGGTGACGGTTTCGCCACCCGGTACACCCGTGCCGACGGCCGCGCCGTACCCTGGCGGCCGGGACCGGCACGTGAGCCGCGCCTGCGGACGCCCGTCACATCCGGGTCGGACGGATCCCACACCGCGGAGGCTCCGCCTCCGGAAACCGACGGGTCAGGCAACGGCGCCGTCTCCGGCGACGCGCCCGCCGAGCCGCTTCAGTAGCGGCGGACGAGGCTGACCAGGCGTCCCTGGATGCGCACCCGGTCGGGCCCGAGCACGCGGGTCTCGTAGGCCGGATTGGCGGCTTCCAAGGCGATCGAGGAGCCCCGGCGACGCAGGCGCTTGAGGGTCGCCTCCTCGTCGTCGATCAGGGCCACGATGATGTCGCCGGTGTTGGCAGTGTCCTGCTTGCGGATCACCACGAGGTCGCCGTCGAGGATGCCGGCCTCGACCATCGAGTCGCCGCGCACCTCAAGGGCGTAGTGCTCGCCGCCGGCCACGAAGTCCGGCGACAGGGTGATGGCGTGGCTCTGGTTCTGGATCGCGGAGACCGGCGTGCCGGCCGCGATCCGGCCCATCACGGGAATCGAGATGGCGCGGCCGGCCTCGTCGAGGATCCGCGTGCTCGCCGGTGCGGGCGGCTGCTTGGACTTGCCGCCCTCGACCACGCTCGGCGTGAACCGGCGAGGCTCTGCCGAAGCCGCGGTCGGGGGCGCCTGGGTCAGGCTCTCGGGGATGCGGATCACCTCGATGGCACGCGCCCGATTCGGCAGGCGCCGCAGGAAGCCGCGCTCCTCGAGGGCCGTGATCAGCCTGTGGATGCCCGATTTCGACTTGAGGTCGAGGGCGTCCTTCATCTCGTCGAAGGACGGCGGGACACCGCATTCCTGCATCCGGCTCTGGATGAATCGCAGGAGGTCCAGCTGCTTGCGCGTGAGCATCGACGGGGGACTCGCGGCTTGGCGGACCGCCACGTGACGGTCTCCGAAACAAATCACGAACAGGTTAAACGTTCCGCAAGTGTTCTGCAAGGGCGGGACCGCTACGCTTGGACCGGTGTCGGCCCGGCCATGCGGCCGATCCGGCGCCTCGCCGGACGGGACGGGCCGAGAAACGCATTGACGGCGCAAGCGGAGCCGTTTCAATGCTGGCCCGTGCCCCGCCGGAGAGGCGGCGGATCCGGGACGCGGGCCGGGACCAGCTTGGAATGACGCGGATGCGACGACCCGCAGCTCTGCTGCCCCTCGGCCTCGCCGCCCTCGGCCTCGCCGGCTGCACCACCGGGTTTTCCTATATCTCGCGGAACTATGTGGCGCTCACCCCTCAGGTGGTGACGATCGGCTGCAAGGAGCCCTACGAGGTCTACGATAACCGGCAGCAGCGCCGGATGCTGATCGTCTCGAACGCCCTGCGCGAATATGCCGGCTGCAACCTGAGCGAGGCGCGGATCGATCCGGAGCCGGACGCGACCCGGGTGAAGCGCTTCCGCACCGCCGCCCGGGCCTATCTCGACGAGACGGTGCGGGAAGATTGCCGGATCACCGGCGAGACCGTGTTCGATCCGCTGAAGAGCGAATTCGCCTACGCGTGCGACGCGCCGATCGAGCGGCGCGGCACGGTGGTTCCGCGCCTGCCAGGCCGCAATCCGGGTCTCGGCCCGCGCTAGCACCACTTTGGGAAATTGATATCAGGGCGGGTGTTCGAAGGCGACTTTACTATTCGGGCCGCGCGGCGTCTGCAGCCTGTTGAGGAGATCGAGGATGGCCGACGGGGCCGCTTCCGGCAAAGGGGTGGCGCTCGCGTAGGGCCTGCTCCCTTGAACTTCCGATTACCCGGGTCGCGGGGGGCCGGCCGCAGCTGGATCGGGCACGGTGGTGCGGACCCTGCGCCCGCGCACCACGACGCTGGCCAAGCCCATCGCCCGCATCAGCCGGGCGACCGTGCCGCGCGCCACCGCGATCTCCTTGCGGGCGAGCTGACGCCACGCCTTCCTGAGCCAGCAGACGCCGAAGTTCGCCGCTTGAACGCGCCGGATCTCGGCCATCAGCATCGCGTCGCGCCTAGCCCGAGCCGACAGCCGCTCCGGATCGGCCTGCCGTTCAGCGTCCTGCTCCTATGCAGCGCTGCCGAGTTCGCAGCAATCCGCAACGGAATCAAGACGAGACAGATTAAGAGAAAAAGTCCGGATAGCTCGCGTCTTTGCTGCCAAATACAAGCTTTATATTTTGTTTTTCAAAAATATAGGTACCACGCATGACCTAAAGCTGAGTATATAGACGGATCATTACGCTACCCGTGCGTCTCTCCCGCGAACGCGTCGAGACCCGTGAGAGTCCCGCCATCCGTCCCGAGCGAACATATTCGCGGTAATATTGGTCACGTTCAAAAGTCGATCTGTTTTGATCGACCAATACGGCAAGACCAGAAACACTCGGCTCACTTTGATCGTCGCCGCGTCGCTTCCACGTCGAGGCCTATTGCCGAACGAGTCGCTTCGGCCTAGCTCCCTTGCGGCCATCAGAGCCTGCGCGGCCCCGGTCGCGATTTGAGACGGACGGAGACACCCCGAGATGCCCTTCGCTTTCTGCCGATCCCTTCCCCTGGCCGCCCTGGCGCTCGCCGCGGCCACCGTGCCGGGCTACGCCCTGGAGGTGACCCGCTCGGCCGATATCGCCGCGCCCCCGGCCAAGGTCTGGCAGACCATCGGGGAGTTCTGTGGCATCGGCGACTGGCACCCGGCCATCGAGAAATGCGCGCTCTCCGACAAGGACGGCATGAAGGTCCGCACCCTCAGCCTGAAGGGTGGCGGCACCATCAAGGAGGAGCAGGTCTCCCGGGACGACAAGGTGATGAGCTACACCTACACGATCCTGGAGAGCCCGCTGCCGGTCTCCGACTACAAGTCCACCCTCTCGGTCGCCCCGGCGGGTTCGGGCTCGAAGGTGACCTGGACCGGAACCTTCAACGCCAAGGGCGCGCCGGACACGGTCGCCACCGATGCGATCCAGGGCATCTACGAGTCCGGCCTGAAGGCGCTCGCCGACAAGGCCAAGTAGCCGCCGTCACGATTTGGTGCGCGCCGCTGAGCGGATTTGGCAGCGGCGCGCGCCGACCTCCTTCTTGGGCCGTGGAATTTTGCGGCTCCGGTTCAGCCTGACCGCATCGTAGGTCGGGCTGGCGTGTCGCCGCGCCGATTGACCCACTGCCACGCTCGGCTCAAAACCCTGCCGGCGCAGCCCCCCCCGCGCCCCAACAGGATGATCGCCGTGCCCGCGTCCCGTCTGCCGATGCGCCTCAGCCTCGCCGCCCTCGCCGTCGCGGCGCTGGGCGCCTGCCAGCAGCGCAGCGCCCCCGCGGTCGCGGAGCCCTCGCCGATCGTCCCGGCTCCGATCGCGCTGCCCACGGGCAGCGGCTGCGGTCCCGAGATCGCCCGCACCAAGGCGATCGTCGACAGCGACGTGGCCACGGGCAATCTCAACAAGCCGGTGGGCGACCGCTTCAACGCCGACCTCGCCCAGGCTGCGGCGGAATGCTCGGCCGGCAAGTCGGGCGAAGCCCTCCACCTCCTGGCCGCCGCCAAGAGCCGCTTCGGTTACCGCTGAGCCGGCCGCGCCGCCCGCCGATCCTGATCCCGTGCGATCGGGGTCGGTCGAAGCTGCGCGGTGAGTCAGCCCCTGGTATCGCGCGCCATGTCAGGCCGGCGCCCGCATCCCGAGAGGGCTGGGCCGGACGAGGGTGCGGCCTTCCGGCTAGATCACGAACATCAGGTTGAGGCCCGCCCGGCGGAACCCTTCCTCGGCGATCTTCAGGTCGAGCCCATAGGAGGCGATGTCGTCGGCCACCGGATCGAGGGATGGCGCCCGGTGCTGGTGCAGGTGCTTGATGTAGCTGTGACAGGTCGTGCAGCTCTCGACCTGGACATCCTTCGAGACCTCGTCCAGCCCGTAATAGCTGATCCCCTCGCCGGACCCGCAGGCGGTGCACCGGATCCGGACGTGGTTCCAATACGTGCCGCAGAGCGAGCAGCTGAGGTACCGGGCCTTGTCGGCCGGGGTCCAGGCGACGATCACGCTCGCCACCGGCGCGCCGCCGCAGCACGGGCAGACCCCGTCGGCGACCGGCTTCAGGCTGCCGGTGTCGAGGCGCGCGGCCAGCTCGGCGAGGCGGATCTGCAGGGCCGCCGACACGAACACGCACTCGGCGATCCGGTCGACCGGCAGCGCTCCCTCGAAGACCTGCAGGGCGAGGTCGAGGCGGTCCTCCCGGGAGGCCCCGCGCAGAGTCTCGCGGGCCGCGGCCGACGCCTCGGGCGCCGTGGCGAGGTCGAGTTCGCCGAGGAGGGCCAGCAGGAAATCGTCGAAGCCCCGATCGACCTCCAGGCTATGCCGAGACAGGAGCGGCATGCCGTGCTCGCTCCGGAGCGCCAGATCGGCAGCCTCGGGTGCCGCCACGGGCGGACCCTTCGCCTGAACCACGGCCTGGGCGCGGGCGACCTCGGCGACGAAGCGCAGATAGGCCTCGAGCGGATGCCCGGGCGCGGCCTCCGACAGGCGCGCGGCCCGGTCGGCGAACAGCGTCGTCGGATCGGGCAGGCGCACGAACGGCACCGAGCCCGAGATGCCGATCTTGTCGGGATCGGGCTTCAGCTCGCTGAAATCGCGGCGGCGGGGCTTCGGCTCCGTCGCCTGCGCGGTCTTCGCGTCCGCGGCGGGCGACGCGGGCGTACGCTTGAAAAAACGGGCCACGCGTTCAGGATCCGCGCTTGTCCACCGAGCCGTGGCGGGCCTTGCCACCGACGATCTGCCGGAACCACTTGCGGTGATGCCGATAGGCCCAGCCGCCGGTGACCGTGCCGCGCACCATCGCCCGGCCGGTGCCGCGCACCCAGATGCCCGCGTAGACGTGGACCACGATGATCGCGATGGCGATCACGGCGGCCAGCGAATGGGCCAGGAGCGCCCAGCGCTGGGTCTCGATGGAGGTGAGGCCGCCGAAATAGGTGTTCCAGATCACGAGGCCAGTGACGAACATCACGCCGATCAGCGCGGTCTGGCCCCAGAACACACCCTTCTGGCCGGCATTGTACTTGCCGAGTTCCGGCAGCCGGTCCTCGCGGTTGGTGACCACGTCGCCGATGTGCTTGGTCCACTCGACGTCGTCCCTGTTGGGAATGTTGAGCTTCCAGAAGCGCACGAACAGGAAGAAGAAGCTGACCGCCAGCGCCACGCCGAACCAGGGATGGATCGCCCGGGTCGCCTGCCCGCCGCCGAACAGGCCGGTGAGGGAGAACAGGTAGGGCGTGAACATCGCCAGCCCCGATAGGGTCAGCAGGGTGAACAGGATCGCGGTGATCCAGTGGTTGACGCGCTGCACGCCGGTGTAGCGCGGGACGTACAGCACCTCCGGCGCCTCGGATTTGGCGTGGTGGAGGGGGCGGGGATCGCCGTCTCGGATGTCGCTGTGGATCGTCATCGGCCTTCTCGCGCCTGACGGGCCGGCTCCGCGGGCGGCGGAGGCGGCTTTGTGAGTCAAGATAGGGCCTGTCGGCCCCGCCGTCTTCGGTCGTCCGATCCCTGCAACGTCAGAAGGGACCGCGGGTCCCCTCTCCCGTGCGGGAAAGGGCAGGGTGAGGGGTGTGGGCTTACGGAGGAGGCTCGCCCCAGGCGCGCTTCGATGGCGTGCTCGGCTCTGAACCGTCTCGTCCCTTACCCCGACTCTCTCCCGCTCGGGAGAGGGGGCGCGTTGCGTCTCCCGGGCCGCGCCGGCCGCCCGGGACCCGTCTCAGTGCGGCCGGACCTCGCCGCCGCCGGTCTCGCGGCGCCTGGCCTCGTCGTACTCGACCGCCTCTTCCTCTTCCTCGGGCACGACCTCGTTGGGGCCGGCCGTCACGTAGTGGAAGAAGCCCGCCACGGCCGCAAAGCCCATGGCGGCGAGACCGAACACCTTGGCGCCGCCCTTCCAGAAGGCGACGAGCGGCGAGATCTTCGGGTCGTTCGGCAGGCCCGCATAGAGGCTCGGCTGGTCGGCGTGGTGGAGCACATACATGACGTGCGTGCCGCCGACGCCGGCTGGGTCATAGAGACCGGCATGCTCGAAACCGCGCGACTTCAGGTCCTCGACGCGGGTCTGCGCCTGTTCGATCATCGCCTGCTTGGTGCCGAACATGATCGATCCGGTCGGGCAGGCCTTGGCGCAGGCCGGAGCCTGACCCACCGCCACCCGGTCCGAACACAGGGTGCACTTGTACGCCTTGTGGTCGGTCTGGCTGATGCGCGGGATGTTGAACGGGCAGCCCTTCACGCAGTAGCCGCAGCCGATACAGTTCTCCTCGATGAAGTCGACGATGCCGTTGGAGTACTGCACGATCGCCCCGGGCGACGGGCAGGCCTTCAGGCAGCCCGGCTCGGAGCAGTGCATGCAGCCGTCCTTGCGGATCAGCCATTCGAGGTTGTTGGTCTCCGGGTTCTCGTACTCGGTGAACCGCATCAGGGTCCACGACTTCGGCGTGAGGTCGTGGGGGTTCTGGTAGACGCCGGTGTTCACACCGATGTCGTCGCGCAGGTCGTTCCACTCCTCGCAGGCCGATTGGCAGGCCTTGCAGCCGATGCACTTCGACACGTCGATGAGCTTGGCGACCTCCACCTGGCGGCGGATCTCCGGCGGCGTCTCCGTCGAGGCGGAGCGCTGGCGGATGTCGAGGGAGCTGTAGTCGGCCATGATTCAGCTCCCCCTTACGAGACCGCGTCCGACGGCGGCGTGGTCGGCTCGATGTTCACGAGCCAGGCCTTGAACTCCGGCGTCTCGGTGTTCGCGTCGCCCACGACCGGCGTGAGCGAGTTCGGGTGCCACCCTTTCCTGGTGAGGCCCATGAAGCCCCAGTGCTGCGGGATGCCGACGACGTGGACGGGCTTGCCGTCGCAGATCAGCGGCTTGATGCGCTTCGTCACCACGGCCTTGGCTTTCAGGGAGCCGCGCTTCGACCAGACGCGGACCCATGAGCCCTTGGCGATGCCCTTCTCCTTGGCGAGCTCCTCCGAGATCTCCACGAAGGCCTCCGGCTGGAGGATCGCGTTGATCCGGGCGTGCTTGGTCCACCCGTGGAAGTGCTCGGTCAGGCGGTAGCTCGTCGCCGCGTAGGGGAAGTCCTTCGCGTCGCCGAGATCGGCGAGGTCGTCCTTGAAGATCCGGGCGGCAGGCGCGCCCTTGATCTTCGGGAAGGCGACGTTCTGCACCGGGGACTCGAAGGGCTCGTAGTGCGTCGGGAAGGGCCCGTCGCGCATGAGACCGCGGGTCCACAGGCGGGCGACGCCCTCCTGGTTGAGGATGAACGGGCCGACACCCTTATCGGGGGCGACGGTGACCCCGTAGTCCGGCACGTCGAAGCCGATCCACTGCTTGCCGTTCCACTCGATGAGCTTCTTCTTCTCCGACCACGGACGGCCCTCGGGGTCGCACGAGGCGCGGTTGTAGAGGACGCGCCGATTGGCCGGCCACGCGAAGGCCCAGTTCGGCGCGATGCCGCGGTCGCCAGGATCGGTGTTGTCCCGGCGGGCCATGGTGTTGCCCTTCTCGGTGTAGCAGCCCGAGTAGATCCAGCACCCGCAGGCGGTCGTCCCGTCGTCCTTGAGCTGGGCGAAGCCGTCGACCTGCTTGCCCGCGGGGATGATCGTCCCGTTGAGGTCCGGGGTCGGCGCCACCGTGTAGCCGTTGAGCTCGCGGGCGAGTTCGGTCGGCGTGGGGGACTCGGCGATCGCGTAGTCCCACTTCAGATTGACGATCGGGTCCGGGAAGGCCCCGCCGTCCTTCTTGTACGCCGCCTTCATGCGGAGGAAGATCTCCGACATGATCTCGATGTCCGAGCGGCACTCGCCCGGCGGCTCCTGCGCCTGCCAGTGCCACTGCAGCCAGCGGCTGGAGTTCGACAGCGAGCCTTCTTCCTCCACGAACAGGGTGGTCGGAAGCTCGAACACCTCGGTCTGGATTTGGGTCGGATCGACGTCGTTGTACTCGCCGTGGTTCTCCCAGAACCGGGCCGTCTCGGTCTTGAGCGGATCCATCACCACGATGAACTTCATCTTGGAGAAGGCTTCCGTCATCTTGGCGCGGTTCGGGAACGACAGCAGGGGGTTGAAGCCCTGGATGACGTAGCCGGTCATCTTGCCCTGCTTGGCGAGCTCGAACCCGCGCAGCACGTCGTAGGTCGGCACGTCGAGCTTGGGCAGGTAATCGTACGCCCAGTCGTTCTCCTTGGTGGCGTAATCGCCCCACATCGCCTTCTGGAACGAGACGAAGAACTTGTTGTAGTTCTGCCAGTAGCTCGTCTGTCCGGGACGCAGCGGCTTGAATTGCCGCTTGGCGATGTAGCTCGCGTAGTCGGGCTCCTTCTCCACCGGGATGTTCAGGTACCCCGGGATGAGGTTCGACATCAGCCCGATATCGGTCAGCCCCTGAATGTTGGAGTGACCGCGCAGCGCCTGCATCCCGCCGCCGAGCATGCCGATGTTGCCCAGCAGCGTCTGCACGATGCACATCGAGCGGATGTTCTGCGAGCCCTTGGAATGGTGCGTCCAGCCCAGGGCATAGAGCGACGCCATCGTCCGGTCCGGCGCGGCCGTCGTCGCCATCAGCTCGCAGACCTTCAGGAAGGTCTCCTTGGGCGAGCCGCAGATCGTCTCGACCATCTCGGGCGTGTAGAGGGCGACGTGCTTCTTCAGGAGCTGCATCACGCAGCGCGGGTGCTGCAGCGTCTCGTCGACTACGGCGTAGCCGTCGGGGCCGATCTCGTAGTCCCAGGTGGTCTTGTCGTAGTCGCGCTTGTCCGCGTCGTAGCCCGCGAACAGCCCCTCGCTGAAGTCGTAGCCCTCGCGGACCACGTACCCGGCGTTGGTGTAGGCGGCGACGTAGCGGTGCTGCAGCTTGTCGTTGTCGAGCAGGTACTTGGCCACGCCCGACAGGAACGCGATGTCGGTCCCCTGCCGGATCGGGCAGTAGAGATCGGCCACCGACGCCGTGCGGGTGAAGCGCGGGTCGACGACGATGAGCTTGGCGTTGTTATGGGCCTTCGCCTCGACGACCCACTTGAAGCCGCACGGATGCGCCTCGGCGGCATTGCCGCCCATCACGGTGATCACGTCCGCGTGCTTGATGTCCATCCAGAGGTTGGTCATCGCACCGCGTCCGAAGGAGGGCGCCAAACTGGCGACCGACGGACCGTGTCAAACCCTGGCCTGATTGTCGAAGACCAGAGCCCCCATGCTTCGAACGGTCTTGTAGGTGAGCCAGGCCGTCTCGTTGGTGGTGGCCGAGGCGCCCAGGAAGCCCATCGTGGTCCAGCGGTTGACCGCGAGGTCGCCGTTCTTGGCCACGAAGTTCTTGTCCCGGTCCTCCTTCATGAGCTTCGCGATCCGGTCGAGGGCGAAGTCCCAGGAGACGCGCTTGAACTCCGAGGAGCCGGGAGCGCGGTGCAGCGGGTACTTGGTGCGGGTCTCGGCGTGCACGAAGTCGAGGAGCGCAGACCCTTTGGGGCAGAGCGTGCCGCGGTTGATCGGGTGATCGGGGTCGCCCTCGATGTGCATCACCGAGGAGCGCGCGTTCTTCGAACGGTCCCCGAGGCTGTAGAGGATGACGCCGCACGACACCGAGCAGTACGGGCAGGTGTTGCGGGTCTCGCGCATCTGCGCGAGCTTGAAGGGCCGCACTGCGGCGGCCATAGCCGGTTCGAGTCCGCCGAACCCGAGGGCACCGAGCGAGCCGCCCGCGAGGCCGGCGCCGGCCCCCTTGAGCAGGCCACGCCTTGAGACCTGGACAGTCATCTCCGCCTCACAGAAAAGCAATCTGGTATAATTCCAGGGTGTCCCAAAAAAGCGCGTGGGAGGCAAGTGCGGTTGCGTGACACAGCGAGTCGTCCTGTCTCGGGCGAAGCAGCACGTTGATCTGGGTCAATATCATCCTCGCCAGAAACGATTTTTTTACTTGCTGGGCGCGGCGGGATTCATGCCCGAGGGGCCGGCCGTGCGGTGCTCCAGGGGCGCCTGCGGGTCGGTGGCGGAGGAACCGCCGGGGCTGGCTGTCGGGACCGGGCGGTTCGCGTTCTCCTGGATCGACTGGCCGCCTGGGTTCGGAGCATCCTTGGCGGCCGACTGCTCCCGGGGAACGGGCGCCTGGCTCCAGCCGTCCTGGGCGCTACGGGACTTGTCGCCCATCGCGTCGACGCCCTTGATCTCCCCCGGCTGCGTCTGGGCGAGGACGGGCGAGGCCGCCGCGGCCGCCGCGACGAGAGCGAGGACCGGCAGCGGAAGGAACGACGTCGAGCGGGACAAGGTACGGCTCCGGGCAGCGTGAGGGGTCAGCCGGGCAACGTCCCCTCGGCGGGCCAGTTCCGGGCCGCGACACCGGTCCCGCACCCGCCGCACGGCCGCCCGCAAGGCCTGCACAGTGACATCTCATTAACCAAGCTTTGCCATTCTCCTCGGGATGGGACGCGGAGGCTTTCGGAGCATGTCGAAACCGAATCCAGAGCGTCCGGACGAGCCGGAGCGGACCGCCGCCACCGCGCCTCTCCCCCCCGGGGTGCGCCGCCATATCGGCCAGAACCTGCGGACCTTCTATTCCGACGCCCTCGCGGCCCCGGCCAACCAGCGACTCGAAGCCCTGATCGCCCAGCTCGCCAAGCCGAAGCGTTGAGCGGCAGCGTCGACCGGGTTTTCCGCACCGCGCGGCTCTGCGTGCGCGCAGGACCCCGCCCTTGTTCGGCTCGGCCTGACGGTCGGGCGCAGCAGGTTCGGTATCCTGCGTTGCTGCCGGCGGAGCCGTGCGATCCGACTTCGCCGCTCCCGATGACGGGAGACGCGGCGGCCTCCGGCTGAGGCCAGGCACGGACCGACTGTCGGCCCTGCAGCCCCGCGATCGGACCCCGCCCAGATCTCCGCCTCAGGCCTTCGCCCCGATCTCCGTCGGCCCTCGCAAAGCTCGATCGATGTGCGTCGCCGCACCTAAGATCGTTCGTTCTGCGAAACCGCGCGACTCATTGAATTTCTTCTTTGTCGAACCGGTTCCGGAGAAGATCCATGCCTTCTCGTGGGCTACCCCCCTGACATCGCTTGCCTTCTGAAGGAATCCGTCGCTCCTGCTCATCGCATCGCGCCGCGCGCCGCTGCCCGTCGGGCTTGACTTCGTTCGGTAAAACGAACGATTTTCGGGACCATGCGGCGCCCTCTTGCGCGCTGCAACCGCGAAGGGCTGGGGATCGGACGTGATGACGAACGCTGCGGGTCGGGTCCGGATGGTTCGGGCGATCGGGCTGTCTGTGCTGGCCGGAGCCGGTCTCTGGGCCTGCGTGATGCCGGCGACCGCAGAGACCGCGCTGCTCAACGTCTCGTACGATCCCACCCGCGAACTCTACCGGGAGATCAACGCCGCCTTCGCGGAGGACTGGAAGGCCAAGACCGGCGAGGCCATCACGGTGCGGGCCTCGCATGGCGGCTCGGGGTCCCAGGCGCGCACGGTCATCGACGGGGTGGACGCCGACGTGGTCACCCTCGGCATCCCGTCGGACATCGACGCCATCGCCAAGCTCACGCACAAGATCCCGGACGACTGGCGCAGCAAGCTGCCGAACACGGCGACTCCCTACACCTCGACGGTGGTGTTCCTGGTCCGCAAGGGCAATCCGAAGGGGATCAAGGACTGGGCCGACCTCGTGAAGCCCGACGTGAAGGTGATCACCCCGAACCCGAAGACCTCTGCCGGCGGGCGCTGGAACTTCCTCGCCGCCTGGGGCTACGCCTACGGCCAGGACAAGGATTCCGCGAAGGCCGACGCCTTCGTCGGGCAAGTCTACAAGAACGTGCCGATCCTCGACACCGGCGCCCGCGGCTCGACGGTGACCTTCGCCCAGCGCGGCCTCGGCGACGTGCTGCCGACCTGGGAGAACGAGGCCTATCTGGTGCTCCAGGAATTCGGTGCCGACAAGTTCGACATCGTCTCGCCGCCGAGTTCGATCTACGCCGAGCCGCCGGTGGCCCTCGTGACGGTCAACGCCGCGCGGAAGGGCACCACGAAGGCCGCGCAGGCCTATCTCGACTTCCTCTACACCGACCGCGCCCAGGCGATCTTCGCCAAGCACCATTACCGGCCGATCCGCCGGGAGGCGGCTGCGCCGGCCGATCTCGCCCAGCTGGCCGACATCACGCTGTTCAAGATCGAGGACCTGCAGGGTTCCTGGGACGAGATCCAGAAGCGGAACTTCGATGCCGGCGGCCTGTTCGACCGTCTGAGCCGCGCTGGCCGCTGAGGCTCGAGAACCATGGTCGCATCGCCCCGTCCGAGACGGACATTCCGACGGCCGAGCGTGATCCCGGGCTTCGGGATCAGCTTCGGCTACACCCTGGCCTGCCTCGGCCTGATCGTCCTGCTGCCGCTGGCCGGGCTCGTCGTGAAGGCCTCGGGTCTCGGCCTCTCGGGGATCTGGGAGGTCGCCACCGATCCGCGGGTGGCGAGCGCCTTGCGGATCAGCTTCGGCGTCTCGGCCCTCGCGGCGCTCGTCGCCTCCGTGTTCGGCTTCCTGGTGGCCTGGGTGCTGACCCGCTACCGTTTCCCGGGCCGCAAGCTCGTCGATGCGGCGGTCGATCTGCCCTTCGCGCTGCCGACCGCCGTCGCCGGCATCGCGCTGGCGTCGCTCTACGCCCCGAACGGGCTGCTGGGCGCCCCGCTCGCCCGCCTCGGCATCCAGGTGGCCTACACCCCGCTCGGCATCTTCATCGCCATGGTGTTCATCGGCCTGCCCTTCGCGGTGCGGACCGTGCAGCCGCTGATCGCCGAGATCGACAAGGAGATCGAGGAGGCCTCCGCCACCCTCGGGGCGACGCGGCTCGCCACGCTCACCAGGGTGGTGCTGCCGCCGCTGATCCCGGCGGTGCTCACCGGCTTCGCGCTGGCCTTCGCCCGGGGGGTCGGCGAGTACGGCTCGATCATCTTCATCGCCGGCAACCTGCCCTACGTGTCGGAGATCGCGCCGCTGCTGATCGTCATCAAGCTCTCCGAGTTCGATTACGGCGGCGCGGCGGCCATCGCCACGATCATGCTGGGGATCTCGTTCCTGACGCTGCTGGCCATCAACCTGATCCAGGCGTGGTCACGGAGGCGGTTCGGCTATGTCTGAGATCTTCTCCCCGGCCTTCGTGCCGGCTGCCAAGCCGGCCCCGGTCGCCTCGGAGCGGGCCGCCACCCGCGCGGTGCTGATCGGGATCGCCGTGGCGTTCCTGGCCCTGTTCCTGGTCCTGCCGCTGTTCGCGGTGTTCACCCAGGCCTTCTCGCACGGGCTGGCAGCCTTCCTGGACGCGTTCCGGGAGCCCGATGCCTGGAGCGCGATCCGCCTGACGCTGACGGTGGCGGCGATCGCGGTGCCGTTCAACGTGGTGTTCGGGCTCGCGGCCTCCTGGGCGATCGCCAAGTTCGAGTTCCCCGGCAAGTCGCTGCTGATCACCCTGATCGACCTGCCGTTCTCGGTCTCGCCCGTAGTCTCGGGGATGATCTACGTGCTGCTGTTCGGGTCCCAGGGCCTGTTCGGCTCGTGGCTCATCGACCACGGCATCCAGATCCTGTTCGCGCTGCCGGGGATCGTGCTCGCCACGGTGTTCGTGACCTTCCCGTTCGTCGCCCGCGAGCTGATCCCGCTGATGCAGGAGCAGGGCACGGCCGAGGAGGAGGCGGCGCTGACGCTCGGCGCCTCGGGCCTGCATGCGTTCCGCACGGTGACGCTGCCCAACATCCGCTGGGGCCTGCTCTACAGCGTGCTCCTCTGCAACGCCCGGGCGATGGGCGAGTTCGGCGCGGTGTCGGTGGTGTCGGGCCACATCCGCGGCCTGACCAACACCATCCCACTCCACGTGGAGATCCTCTACAATGAGTACAACTTCGTCGCCGCATTCGCCGTCGCTTCGCTCCTCGCCGTCCTTGCCCTCATCACCCTCGTCCTCAAATCCGTCCTCGAGTGGCGCTTCGCGGGGGATCTCGCGGGTGGGCGGTCTCACTGAACGGCCCTCTACGGCGATCCGGGTCGAAGCCGTCTCGAAGACCTTCGACACGGCGGCGGTGCTGCACGACCTCTCCCTCGACGTCCGGGCAGGCGAGCTGATCGGGCTCCTGGGGCCGTCGGGCTCGGGCAAGACGACGCTGCTGCGGATCATCGCCGGGCTCGACGCGCCGGACCGGGGCCGGATCCTGTTCGGGGACGACGACGCCACCGGGCTCGCCGTCCAGGAGCGGGCCGTGGGCTTCGTGTTCCAGCACTACGCCCTGTTCAAGCACATGAGCGTGGCCGACAACATCGCCTACGGACTGAACGCGCGCAGCCGGGCGGACCGCCCCGCCAAGGCCGAGATCAAGCGCCGGGTCGGCGACCTCCTCGACCTGATCCGGCTCTCGGGCTTCGGCGACCGCTACCCGTCGCAGCTCTCCGGCGGCCAGCGCCAGCGGGTGGCGCTCGCCCGGGCGCTGGCGGTGGAGCCCCGCGTGCTGCTGCTCGACGAGCCCTTCGGCGCCCTCGACGCCCAGGTCCGCAAGGATCTGCGCCGCTGGCTGCGCGAGATCCACGACCGCACCGGCCAGACCACGATCTTCGTGACCCACGACCAGGACGAGGCCCTGGAGCTGTCCGACCGCGTCGCGGTGCTCGACCGCGGCCGGCTGGAGCAGGTCGGCACGCCCGACGAGGTGCAGGAGAACCCGGCCTCCGCCACCGTGATGAAGTTTTTGGGCGATTCCGTCGAGGTCGAGGCGATCGCCGAGGGCGGCCGGGTGCTGGTGCGCGGCCGGGAGACGCCGGTGGCGGCGCCGGCCGGTGTGATCGGCCCCGTCAAGCTCTACGTCCGGCCCTGGCAGCTGCAGCTCGCCGAGCCCGAGGCCGCGCACCTGTCCGGCACCGTGCGCAGCTCGTACCGCACGCAGGGGCGCCAGCGGATCGAGGTGGTCGATCCGGAGGGGCGCGTGCTGGCGGTGGAGGATTTCGACGGCATCCGTTACCCGGCTGGGCACCCGGTCGGGCTGCGGATCAACGGCGGGCACGTGTTCGGATGAGGCTCGCCAGCGGCGGCGCAGCATCCTAGGCTCGCGACCATGACTGGACCGCGTCTCGAACCCGCCCCCGATGTCCTCGCCGCCATCGGCCACACGCCCCTGATCCGCCTGCGCCGCGCCTCCGAGGAGACCGGCTGCGCGATCTACGGCAAGGCCGAGTTCCTCAATCCCGGCCTCTCGGTGAAGGACCGCGCCGCCCTCTCCATCGTGCGCGACGCAGAGGCGAAGGGCCTGATCCGTCCGGGCGGCACCATCGTGGAAGGCACGGCCGGCAACACCGGCATCGGCCTCGCCCTCGTGGCCTCGGTGCGCGGCTACCGGACGCTGATCGTCATTCCGGTCACCCAGTCCGAGGAGAAGAAGCAGACCCTGCGGCTCGCGGGCGCCCGGCTGGTGGAGGTCCCGGCCGTGCCCTTCGCCAACCCGAACAACTACGTCCACGTGGCCCGGCGGCTCGCCGAGAAACTCGCCGCGACGGAGCCGGCGGGCGCATTCTTCGCCGACCAGTTCGACAACGTCGCCAACCGGCAGGCGCATGTGGACGGCACCGGCCCGGAGATCTGGGACCAGACCGGCGGCCGGGTCGACGGCTTCGTCTGCGCGGCCGGGACCGGCGGAACCCTCGCCGGCACCGCCGAAGCCCTGCGCGCCCGCAACCCGCAGGTGCGGATCGCCCTGTCCGACCCGGAGGGCTCGGCCCTCTACGCCCACTACACGACCGGGACGTTGAAGGCCGAGGGCTCCTCGATCACCGAGGGGATCGGCCAGGGGCGCATCACCCGCAACCTCGCGGGCTTCACGCCCGACAGCGCCTTCCGCGTCCCCGACCGGGAGGCCCTCGACATCGTGTTCGCGCTGATGCGGGAAGAGGGGCTGTCGTTGGGTGGCTCGTCCGGCATCAACGTCGCCGGGGCGATCCGGCTGGCCCGGGAGCTGGGACCCGGCCACACCGTCGTGACGATCCTCTGCGACGGGGCGGCGCGCTACGCCTCGAAGCTGTTCAACCCGGCCTTCCTCGCCGAACGCGACCTGCCGGTTCCGGCCTGGCTCGACGCGCCGCAGGATCCGCTGCCGGACTGGCACGCCTAGGGCGCGGGACCCCATCCCGAACTTTCCTCATAAAAGCGTGGCTTTGCGTTGAACGGAACGGATTGTCGCAGCGTTTGAACGGTCACGCTCGCATAAGCGCGACGGTCCGGAGAAGTCGACCATGTCCCTCGTCACCATCATACTCATCATCCTGATCATCCTGGCCTTCGGTGGCGGCGGCTTCCTCGGCGGCGGCGCGTATCGTGGCCCCGGCTTCGGCCTCGGCGGCATCCTGCTCATCGTGCTGATCGTGCTGCTGGTGACCGGCCGGCTGTAAGCCGGATCCCGCGAAAGCGGACGAAGCGGCGCGCAGACAGGCCGGCGCTTCGTCCGCCCGCGCCCTGGCGGGGCTGCGAGGTGCCGCCGAACCGCGGGGGCGCCCTTCGCGGGACCGGCTCAGCGGCAGGTGATTCCCACCACCGCGGCGGCGACCGCGCCGGGGCCACCCTCCCGACTCGGCGTCGCTTCGGGCAAGCCCTGAGCGGCCAGGAACGCCGAAACCGCCCGCGCCGGCACCAGCGGCAGGCGCGCGGGCGGCACCACCCCGGCGACCCGGCGCGGCGCCGCGGGATAGCGGGCGACGAGCCCGACGAGGGCGCCCGCCCGGTCCAGCACCGGCGCGCCACCGGAGCCCGGCTGGAGGGCCGAGAGCAGATCGTCCCCGCGCGCCTCGCCGGGGGCGGCCTGGATCCCGTCCGGCCCCGGCGCGAGGGCGATCAGGCCGTCCCCGGCACCGACCGGCTCGGTCCGCGTAGCCGGCCGGAGCGGGGCAGGGGCTCCAGGCCCGTCGAGGAGCGCGAGGCCCGCCGGATCGGTCGCGAGAACCCGCGCCGGCGCCGACCCGACGCGGAGGTTCGCACACCCCTCGATCACGGCCGCGGCGGTCAGCACCCGGCCCGGCGCCACCGTGAGGCCGGCGCCCACTGCGGATGCGGCCGTGAGGGCGGCCGGCCCGGGTTGGGCGGGGGCACGCGGTAATGGGACTTGCGGTACGGAGGCTTGCGGTACAGGGACTTGCGGGCCGGCGGCGCGGAGCGGCGGCGCGGCGGCCGGGCCGGACGGCCCTGGCGCGG